>CABMPS010000013.1 GCA_902388545.1 uncultured Collinsella sp. | reverse complement strand
TGCGGAACTCGCGATGACCTTAATATATTTCTCCGGCCCTCCGCCGTGCTCGGGAGACGACACGTTGATGTCTGCTTAACTCTGCTCGCTCAGGCTAATGACTTTGTTGGGGGTCCACTATTTGCTGGAGGGTGAACTTGCATTGCATTGGCTCGCCCTCTACTTGTGGCTCCGCCTCATCAAAATCGAAAATCATAATGGCGCAGTTGGGGAGTTTTGTTGGGAGCTCGAAGCCCTCTGGGGCTGCAGCCTTGATGAATTGGCGGCTGGCGCTGCCGTGGCTTACTGCTAGGAGGGTTTCGATGCCCTCGGCGCCCATGAGATTGGTGAGGGTGCCCACCATGCGCTCCTGCAGGGCATGGCTTCCTTCTCCGCCAAATGGGATCAGGTCCTCGCCGGGGTCCCAGACGTCGGTGGGTAGGGCGTCGTGGGGGCCTTCTTCGAAGGTGCCGTAGCTGCGCTCGATGATGCCTTCGCAGGGCTCGACTGCTGTGTCCGGGCCGAGGAGCTCGCATGCGACGAGCTGAGCCGTGTCCATGGCTCGGCCTAAGGGCGAAGAGACCACTTTGTCGGGGACGACGCCGTGGGCTTTGAGCCATGCGGCTGCCATTCCCGCTTGCTTGCGGCCCAGATCGGTCAACGGAGAATCGCAGCGGCCCTGGACGAGCTTTTTAACGTTGAATTCTGTCTGACCGTGGCGGAGTAGATATAGACGCTTCATGCTCTCCCCTTCTATATAACTTGCTTTGCTGGCACAGCCTTACTCGTGGGTATGCCCTACGTAGTCTTCGTCGATCGTGATCTTGGCAATCGACTTGGGATATTCCGATTCGACCCGTTGTGCCAGCGCGTGCTTTAAGTCTTCGGCACTCATCTGCAGATCCGAGGGACGCACGCAGTCAAAGATCACGTTGGTGTGCGTGGGGCCCAGAACACAGCGTAGGTCGTGGATCGAGAGGCGGCTATCAATCTCTTGAGCCATAGCGTTGATGCGCAGACGCATGCTCGCCACCTTTGGATCGTCGGTCACGATGGGGTCGTAATGGAGCGTGACAATCATGCCGTCTTCGTTCCTAAATGCCTGTTCAATGTTGTCGAGCGTGTCGTGACTTTCCAGCGGGCTGGCCTCGGCTGCCATCTCGGCGTGAGCGCTTGCGAACTTTCTGCCTGGGCCGTAGTCGTGAACCATCAAATCGTGAACGCCCAAAACGCCGGGGTAGCTCATGATTTTGTCTCGAATGTGCTTGACCAGCTTAGGATCGGGCGCCTGGCCCAAAAGCGGGCTCATCGTATCCTGGATGAGTTCAAAGCCGCTCCAGCCAATATAGGCGCCAACGGCAAGGCCGACCCATGCATCTAGATTGATATGCGTCACCTGCGAAACAATCGCGCACGCCAACACGGCGCCCGTGGCTAGAACATCGTTCTTGGAATCCTGCGCGGTCGCATGCAGCGTCTCGGACTCAATGCGATCGCCGAGTTTTTGGTTGAGGGCCGCCATCCAAAGCTTTACGACCATCGAAAGCGCAAGGACTGCCACCAGGGCAAGCGAGAACTCGACAGGTTCGGGGTGGATGACGCGCTCAACCGAGGACTTGATAAGCTCAAGGCCGATCAGCAGCACGAGCGCCGCCACGACCAGACCCGAGAGATACTCGTAGCGGCCATGGCCGTAAGGATGCTCGGGGTCGGCCGGCTTGCCCGCCAGCTTAAAGCCAAGCACGCTCACGATGTTCGAGCTGGCATCAGACAGGTTGTTCATAGCGTCCGCCACAATCGAAACCGATCCCGACAGCACGCCAATTGCACCCTTCGCAGCGCAAAGCGCAACATTGGCGAGAATACACACTATGCCCGTCAACGTTCCCACGCGCGCACGGTCGCCCTGCGCACGACGAACAATCCACTCGACCATCCTCATCAGTCCCCACGGTACTACCTATATATCTATTGCTCAAACGGATTGTAGTGTAGCCACTTTGTCCTCCAGATACAAAAAGGCCGCAGCCCACACGGGCCGCAGCCTTGGAATATGACAAAGGAATCGTCCTTTTGTCGCACAGATTTATGCGCTTGCTTCAGCAGCGCTCGCCACTGTTTCGAGCGAATCAGCTGCGTCTTCTGCCGCCTGCATCTTTGTCGGCACCACGCCAAAACAGCAGCTCAGCGCCGCAGACACCGCAAATGCTGCGCCGCCGGCAGCGCAGCACCACAGCAGATTCGAGATGCCGCCCGTGGCAAAGCCAATGACCATAAGAACATTCGTCATACCGATGGTATAAGCCGTAACGTGGCCTACGGCCGCAACAAGGCCTCCGACGGCGCCGCCAATGGCCATGCACGTCAGACACCTGCCATATTTAAAGCCGCATCCGTACAGCGCTGGCTCGCTTACGCCGCCAAGAATACCCGAGATTGAATAGCCCAGCATGAGCGCCTTCTCGTCCTTATCCGCAACGCGGAGCGACGCGCCAAAGGGCATACCCCAAACGGCGAACGTTGCCATCGTCGCGGCGATCAGGATGCACGAATCCGTTCCCACACTCATAAACTGCGCATAGGCGAGCGATAGGACAACGTTGCTGACACCCGCGATCTTAAGAAACTCCCAGCCCGCGGCAAGCCCCATGAGCGTGAGCAGCGACACGATGCCACCGGAATTGCCAAGCATAAACATAAGCTGTCCCAACAGCATGCCCAGATAGCTGCCTGCCGGCGCCGTAACACACAGCGACACCGGAACCATGACAAGCATGGTTGCAAACGGTACAAAAGAAAACGCCACAGCCTGAGGGATAGTGCGCTTAAAGAAACGCTCCACCTGCCATAGCACGGGCACCGAGATGAGAACCGGAATAACAGTCGTCGTGTAATCGTTGACCGGCGCGGGAAGTAGACCATACACGAAAGTCATCGATGCCCCCGTCGTCGATGCGGCATCAACGAGCTTAAGCAGATCGGGCACAATCAATACGCCGCCCAGCATCATGCCCAGCTGTTCCGAGCAACCGAGCTGGCGGGCAGCGGCCCAACCAAGATAGATGGGCAAAAAGTAATAGCCAGCGTTATACAGCCAGCTGTAAAACAGGCGATAGATTTCGGAATCGGCAGGCCATAGACCAAGCATGCCTTCGCCCATAATGACGGCAACGGTGCGGAACAGCGCCGCGCAGACAATAAACGGCAACGCCGACATCATGCTTTTGGACAGATAGTCCACCACGGCCATGGCGTTTGATGAAACCGTCGTTGTAAACGAGGTGTTAGAAACTTGTGACATGGAACGCCTTTCCCAATGTGACATGCGGACTGTCCCTTTGTCACATCGTGCGGTACTGACCGATTGCGCGGTACTTTTCGTAGCGGAGGTTTGTGAGGGTCGCGTCGTCGAGCTGCCCAAGCGTATCGAAGGCATCAAATGCCGAGGACATGACGACACCGGCGATCTCCTCATGCGACAGGCCCCTATCGTCAACAATGCCGTCGATGATGCCGAGCGCCAACAGATCGGGGGCCGTGAGCTTAAGCGCCTCAGCGGCCTCATTCGCGCGCTCGGTATCCTTCCACAGGATCGACGCACAGGCCTCGGGGCTCACGACCGAATAGGCCGAGCTCGAGAGCATCAGGATGCGGTCGGCCACGGACAGCGCCAGCGCGCCACCAGAGCCGCCCTCGCCTGTCACCACCGAGACAATCGGCGTCTTAAGGCCGCTCATCTCCATGAGATTCTGGGCAATCGCCTCGCCCTGGCCGCGCTCCTCGGCACCGATGCCGCAAAACGCGCCCGAAGTATCAACCAGGCACAGAACCGGCCGACCAAATTTCTCGGCTTGGTGCATCAGGCGACGTGCCTTGCGGTAGCCCTCGGGATGTGCCATACCAAAGTTGCGACGCATGCGCTCTTTGGTCGTGGTACCGCGCTCGATGGCGATAACCGTCACGGGTCGCCCGTCTTTCCAGCCGATGCCGCCCACCACGGCAGCATCGTCGCCAAAGTAGCGGTCGCCGTGCAGCTCTACGAATCCGTCGAGACCCAACGAGATCATCTCGCCTGCCGTGGCGCGGTTCGCCGAGCGAGTCTGTTTGACGATTTCGAGCGCGCTTTTTGGTGCGGCCGAGCGCTTAAACAAGTGTCCCAGCTTTTTGTCGCGACGACCCGTATGCACGATCTCATGCGGTGCCCCCAGGCCGGGCGCGTGCCCTTCGTGCAGCGCCAGCAGCTCGCCTACCGTGAGTGCAATCTCACCACGCGGAACAACGGCATCGCAAAAGCCGTGCTCCAGCAAAAACTCGGAACGCTGGAATCCCTTGGGCAGACGCTTGTGCATGTTCTGCTCGATCACGCGCGGGCCGGCAAATGCCGTCAGGGCATCGGGCTCGGCCAGGATAATGTCGCCCTCCATGGCAAAGCTCGCGGTTACACCTCCGGTCGTGGGATCGGTGAGCACCGTGATATACAGGCCGCCCGCCTCGCTGTGGCGCCTAACCGCCGCAGAAATCTTGGCCATCTGCATGAGCGAGGTCACGCCCTCCTGCATGCGGGCGCCGCCCGATACGGTAAAGCCAACGACCGGCAGCCCCAACTCGGCCGCGCGCTCAAAGACACGACAGATCTTCTCGCCCACCACGGAGCCCATTGAGCCCATCATAAAGTTGGCATCCATAAAGAAGAGCGCGGTATCGCAGCCGCAGATTTTGCCCCTGCCGCACACAACGGCATCGCGCTCGCCCGAACGCTCGCTCACGCTCTTAAGCTTGTCGGCATAACCGGGAAACGAGAGGAAGTCCTTCGACGCCAGATTGGCATCCCATTCCTCAAAGGTACCCGCGTCGACCGTCATGCGCATGCGCGCGCGACCGCTCACGCGAAAGTGTTTGCCGCAACGAGGGCAGACCTCGAGGTTGTCGTGCAGGCGCGCCTCATCGATCACACGGCGGCACTCCGGGCATTTGACAAACACGTGGCGCGCGGGGAACTCGGCGCACGACTCGGTTATCGGCCCCTCAAGGACATTGACCGTCTTCGCTTTTCTATTCATCAGCATAGAGATGCCCCATCAGATCGGTGTGATACATGCCCGACAAAAACTCGTCGTTTGCCAGCACGTCGAGCTGAAGCTCGCTATTTTCGCTCACGCCCTCAATCACGAGCTCGCCCAGGGCCGAGCGCATCTTGCGAATGGCACCGTCACGCGTGGGCGCGCACACGATGAGCTTGCCGAGCATGGAGTCGTAGTACGGCGGAACTTTCGCTCCGGTAAACATGGCGGAATCCCAGCGCACGCGCGGACCACCCGGCACACGCAACGCGGTGACCGTTCCACATGACGGTAGAAAGTCCGGCGTTTCGGCATTGATGCGGCACTCCATGGCGTGGTTGCGGACCGGTACGTCCTCCTGCTCAAAGGGCAGAGGCTGGCCGGCAGCCACGCGCAGCTGCCACTTGACCAGGTCGGTATCGGTCACAAACTCCGTAACCGGATGCTCCACCTGCAAGCGCGTGTTCATTTCCATAAAGTAGAAATTGCCGTCATCTGAGTACAAAAACTCGATGGTGCCAGCGCCCTCATAGCCAACGGCACGAGCCAGGTCGCGCGCGGCCTTGTGCATGCGCGCGCGAATATCATCGCGTCCGTCGAGGCACGGCGCGGGGCTCTCCTCGATCAGCTTTTGGTTGCGGCGCTGCACCGAGCACTCGCGCTCGCCGAGCGAAAACACATGGCCCTGCTTATCGGCCATAATCTGTACCTCAACGTGATGCGCCGGCGCAACGAACTTCTCCATGTAGCACTCGCCGTCGCCAAAAACGGCCTCACCCTCGGCACGCGCCTCGATGAACGCCTTTGCCGCATCTTCCACGCGCTCGACCTTGCGAATACCGCGACCGCCGCCGCCCGCGCGCGCCTTAATAAGCACGGGGCAGCCGATGCGCTCGGCCTCGGCCGTTGCTTCCTCGGGGCTTTTGAGCAAATCGCAGCCCGGCACGATGGGCACGCCCGCAGCAGCGGCCGTTCGGCGTGCGGCGTCCTTGTCGCCCATGCTGTCGATCACCTCGGCCGAAGGACCGACAAACGCCAGACCGAACTTGTCGCAGTCGCGCACGAAGCTCGCCTTCTCGGAAAAGAAGCCATAGCCGGGATGAATTGCCTTAGCTCCCGACTTTACGGCACAGGTGAGCACGGCATCGTCGTTGAGGTAGCTCTCGGCAAGACGCGGGCCGCCGATGCAATACGCCTCGTCGGCAAGCTGCACGTGTAGCGCGTCCGCATCGGCCGTGGAATAAACGGCGACGGTCTTGATGCCCATATCGCGGCACGCGCGGATAACACGGACCGCGACTTCGCCGCGGTTGGCGATGAGCACTTTGTCGAACATGGAGCCTTCCTTAACTTTCGTGCATGAGTGCAAAAGACATATCGGCGCGGCAGCAAACCTCACCGTTGACGCTCGCAGTACCCGTCGCAAAGCGGAACGGCCCGCGCGCACGCGTGATGGAGCACACTAGATCCACCGTGTCGCCCGGGCGCACCGGACGCTTAAAGCGCACCTTGTCCAGACTCGTGTAGAACGGCGTCGCGCCGCGCGCCTCCTCATCGCCCATCAGCAGCACGCAGCAGTTCTGGGCGAGCATCTCGCACTGAATCACGCCGGGAACGACCGGGTTTCCCGGAAAATGTCCCTGCAAAAAGTACTCGTCGCCTGTAATCGTGATCTTGCCGTGGGCCTCGTCGCCCACCAGCTCGGCTTCGTCGAGCAAAAGCATCGGCTCGCGATGCGGTAACAGCTTCTTGAGCTCTTCTTTGTTCATGGATATCACCTATCCGATCCTCATGAGGCAGCTGCCAAACTCCACGAGGTCGCCGTCGGCCACGCAGATCTCGAGCACCTCACCGTCTGCCTCGGCCGTCACCTCGTTGAGAACCTTCATGGCCTCGATGATGCAGAGGGTCTCGCCGGCCTTGACCTTGGAGCCCACGCGCACAAATGGCTCGTCGCCCGGCGCAGGGGCAGCATAGAAGACGCCCACCATGGGAGCAGTCACCTCGGTGCCCTTGGGCTCCGGCGCGGCGGCAGGTGTCTGCGTGGCGGGTTCCGGTGCGGCAGGCGCGACTGTGGGAGCTGCAACTTGAGCGGCCACGGCACCCGGCATAGGCATGGGCACGGCAACCGGCTGCGCCACACTCGCGCGCTCGAGTTCGACCGCGGTGCCATCGGGCTCCTCAACGCGTACGCGCGTGAGGCCGCGGTCCTCCATCACATCGGCTATCTCGGCAAGTCTTTTGGAATCCATGCTCTAGCTCCTCGTATATCTACGCAGCGCGATGGCGGCGTTGTGCCCGCCAAAGCCTAGGTTGGTCGAAAGCGCCCAGGTAAGGTCGGCGCGAACCGCGCGATTGGGCGTGTAATCAAGATCGCAGGCGGAATCGGGCGTGTGGTAGTTAATGGTCGGCGGCACCACGCCCTGCTCGAGTGCCATGGCGCAGGCCATGACCTCAATGGCCCCCGTGGCACCGATCATGTGCCCCGTCATCGACTTGGTCGACGAGACATGTGCGGCGCGCGCCGCGTCCTCGCCGAGCGCTCGCTTAATGCCCGCCGTCTCGGACGAATCATTAAGCTTGGTCGAGGTGCCGTGGGCATTGATGTAGAGGCCCTCGGAAGGCTTGACGTCGCCCTCGGCCACCGCCAGCGATATCGCGCGGGCAATGCCGGCAGCCTCGGGATCGGGACTCGTGATGTGATAAGCATCATCGGTGTTGCCGTAGCCCACGACCTCGGCATAAATGTGCGCACCGCGCGCCTGCGCATGTTCCATGCTCTCGAGTACCAGCACGCAAGCGCCCTCGCCCATCACAAAGCCGTCGCGGTCTGCATCGAACGGGCGGCAAGCCGTCGCAGGATCGGGGTTGGTGGTCAATGCGCGGCAGGACGTAAAGCCTGCAACGGCATCGGGGATAATGGCCGCCTCGGCGCCGCCCGCGAGGATCGCGTCGGCATAGCCGTGCTTGATGGCGCGGAACGCCTCGCCCACCGCATGGGCCGAGGTCGCGCAAGCAGTCACGACTGGCAGGGTCGGTCCCTTTGCCTTGTGGCGGATCGCGATATTGCCCGAAGCCATGTTGGGGATCATCATCGCAATCATATAGGGCGATGCGCGGCGAGGTCCACGATCGGCGATCGTGTGGACGTTGTCGACGAGCGTCTGCATGCCGCCCACGCCCGACCCCACGTAAACGCCCAGGCGCTCGCGATCGATGGCGCCTTCGGCATCAAAGCCCGCATCGTGCATTGCCTCGTCCGAAGCCACCAGCGCAAACTGAACGCAGGGGTCCAGATGCTTGGCGTCGCGCTTGCCAAAGTACTCGTTGCCGTCAAAGCCCTTGACTTCGGCCGCCACCTTGACGGTAAACGCATCGGTATCAAAGTGCGTGATCGGGCCGATGCCACAGGTCCCGGCGCACATGGCCGCCCAGGTGGCAAGCGCGGTGTTGCCGAGCGGCGATACGGCACCGATGCCGGTGATTGCAACTCTCTGTTCCATCATGGTCTCCTCATCCAAGCCGTTCTTCGGCCCTGGTTTCTACATCGCCATTCCGCCGTCGACGCGCACGACCTCGCCCGTAATGTAAGCAGCCGCATCGCTCGCTAAAAAGCGCACCACGCCGGCCACTTCCTCGGGACGTGCCATGCGCTTAAGGGGAATCTGTTCCTCGGTTGCCGTACGCACCTTCTCCGAGAGCTTTGCCGTCATATCTGTCTCGACAAACCCGGGAGCGACCGCGTTCGCTCGTACGCCACGAGGCGCAAGCTCGCGCGCCACCGCCTTGGTAAGCCCTATCACGCCCGCCTTGGAAGCAGCGTAGTTGGCTTGCCCGGCATTGCCCATCAGGCCCACGACCGAGCTCATGTTGACGACGCAACCGCCGCGCTGGCGCATAAAGGTCTTGGTGAGCGCGCGCGTCATATTGAATGTTCCCTTGAGATTGACATCGAGCACGCGATCGAATGCGTCATCGCCCATGCGCATGAGCAGGCCATCGCGGGTGATGCCGGCGTTGTTGACGAGCGCCCAAATGGAACCAAAGTCGTTGAGGACCGCTTCCACGCACGCGTTGACAGCAGCGGGATCGGCCACGTCGCATTGATATGCGCGTGCCGTGGCGCCAACCGCCTCACAGGCTTCGCACGTCTTGCGCGCCGCATCGACGCTGCCGGCATAGACGACGGCGATATCAAAGCCGTCCTCCGCCAGACCGACAGCGCAGGCGCGGCCGATACCCCGCGAGCCGCCCGTGACCAGTGCCACACGACGTGAGTCGTTGCGCTCGAGCGCGCCGTTGTTCAAGTTGCCCATGTCATTCCTTTCGGGTTACAGCCCTGTGGACTATGCGAGCTCGTCGGCAATAGCTGCGACCTGCTCGGCCGTTTCGCACGAATACACGCGAACGTCGCTCAGCGTACGCTTGGCCAGGCCCGACAGCGTTTTGCCAGGGCCGACCTCAATAAACGTGTCGATGCCCTGATTCTGCAGAGCATGCAGCGTGTCGACCCAACGAACGGCATGACTCACCTGATTGGCCAAGACATCCGATGCCGCTCGCGGGTCCGCCGGATAGGGCGCCGCCGTCATGTTTGCCATGACCGGAATCAGCAGCGGTGACGGCGCGTGGCCGGCTTGGATATACGTCGCCAGCCCCTCAGTCGCCTCGGCCATATAGGGGCTATGAAATGCGCCCGACACCGCGACTTTCATAGCGCGGCCGCCAGCCTCTTTTACTAGGACGTCGAGCTCCTGCAGCGCCTCGGGCGCTCCGGCAACAACCGTCTGCTGCGGACTGTTGTAGTTGACCGGCCAGCAGTCCTCGCCGGCCTGTTTTGCCAGGTTCTCGACTTGCGCCGCATCGAGCTTGATGACGGCGCGCATGCCGCCCGGATGGCGCTCGGCAGCCGCGGCCATCAGCGCCGCGCGCTCGCACACGAGCTCAAAGCCCGCTCGCGTATCGAACGCCCCCGCAAAGGTGAGCGCGGCGACCTCGCCAAGCGAAAAACCCGCACAGGCGGCAGGTACCACGCCGCGCTCACGCAGGGTGACAGCCGCTGCCAGATCGTGAACGAACACGCACGGCTGCGTGTTCTCGGTCTGCGAGAGTTCCTCCTTGGAGGCGCTTCGGCACTGCTCACTGGTCCCCGGGCGCACCTCGTCGGCAATGGCGAACACCTCGGCGGCGGCCGGCGATGCCTCGATCAGGTCGACGCCCATCGCGGGGTGCTGGGCGCCCTGGCCGGCAAACAGAAACGCTACGCCACCCATGCGCACGCACCCTTCAGGACGTGCTCGGCGCCATCCACCAAATCGTCGACGATTTCGCGTGCGCTCTGGCGTTCGTTGACCATGCCGGCAATCTGTCCGCACAAATACGAACCCTCTTCGTAATTACCGTCCTTTGCGGCTTTACGAAGCGCGCCCGTGCCCATGGCCCCGAGCTCCTCGGGGCTTGCGCCCGCCGCCTCGTTCTTGGCATACGCGTTGGTGAAGGGGCTCTTGAGGGCGCGAACCGGATGTCCCGTCGAGCGACCGGTCGCACGCGTCGACGTATCGCCTGCTTTGAGCACCAGCTCTTTGTACTGTTCGGATACGGTGCACTCATCTGCGATCAGAAAGCGCGTACCCACCTGCACGCCGGCGGCGCCCAGCATAAAGGCGGCCGCCACGCCGCGGCCATCGGCGATACCGCCAGCCGCAACCACGGGAATATCGACCGCATCGACAACCTGCGGCACCAGTGCCATCGTCGAGGTCTCGCCAATATGGCCGCCTGATTCGGTACCCTCGGCAACCACGGCAGTGGCTCCACGACGCGCCACGAGGCGCGCCAGCGCCACCGAGGCAACGACCGGGATGACCTTGATGCCCGCCTCGTTCCACGCCTTCATGTACTTGGTGGGATTGCCGGCACCCGTCACGACGACCGGCACCCGCTCGTCAATCACGACCCGCGCGACCTCGTCGGCAAACGGGCTCATGAGCATGACGTTGACGCCAAAGGGCTTATCCGTCCTGGCGCGCAGCTCATGAATCTGGTCGCGCAGCCAGTTGGCGTCGGCGTTCATGGCCGCGATAATCCCTAAGCCGCCCGCCTCGGACACTGCGGACGCCAGCGAGGCGTCGGCGATCCAGGCCATACCGCCCTGGAACACGGGCTTTTCGATGCCGAGCAGATCGCAGAGAGGAGTCTTGAGCATCTCTACTTCTCCAATGCCGCCTCGACCGTATCGGCGAACTCGCCGACCGTCTTGGGGTTCTCCTCGGTATCGAGCTGGATGCCAAACTCGTCCTCAACGGCGACGAGGATCTCGACGGTGCCCAGACTGTCGAGACCAATCTCCTCGAGCGTGGACTCGGGCTTCATCTCGACGTCGTCAAGACCGGCGGTCTCGCGGATAACATCGCAAACGCGCTCGAAGGTCTTCTGATCTGCCATGGTAGTTCTCCTTTGTTTGTGCCCTAGGGGCGTTTTTATTTCCTATGTGCAACTACTTCCAACGAAGTAGATAGCCACCTATATCCAGACCGGCGCCAAATCCAACGAGGGTGATGGTGTCGCCCGTGTGAAGTGCACCGGCGTTTGCCAGCCGGTCGAGGGCAAGCGGAATGCATGCGCTCGAAATGTTGCCGGTCTCGCGCAGCGTTCGAACCACGCGCTTGTCTGGCACACCGAGGCGCTTGACCGCCTGACTCAGGATTCGTTCGTTAGCCTGATGGAATACAAAATGGTCGATGTCCTCGACCGAAATGCCCGCATCGCTCGCAAGCTTATGGACCGTGTCGCAAATCGCGTTGACGCCGAACTTGAACACGCGGCGGCCATTCATGGACAGCACGCTCTCGCTATCTGCGGAGGCCTTAAACGGCGAGGTGCCGACCAGACCGGGAACGCACAACGTCTCGACGTCGGGCGCCGTCGAAAGCTCAACGGCAAGGGGGCTGTCTCCCCCAGCCTCAATCACCGCGGCGCCTGCCCCATCGCCAAAGAGCACACAGGTGGCGCGGTCGGTCCAGTCGAGCGCGCGCGTCATCTGCTCGGCGGCAACGACAAGCACATGCTTGGCTCGTCCTCGGGCGATATAGCCCTCGGCAACATCGAGCGCAAATACGAAGCCGGCGCAGGCAGCCGAGACATCGAAGGCAGGGCACGTCGCGCCCAGTCGCTCAGCGACGGCACACGCCTCGGCGGGAACAAGGTGGTCACCCGTCGTCGTCGAGCAGACGATCAGATCCAACTGGCTCGCGTCGATTCCGGACACCTGAAGTGCCCGCTCGCTCGCCGCTACGGCAAGGTCGTCAAGTGACTCGGTGGTGCAGACGTGGCGACTCTTAATACCTGTGCGGGTAAAAATCCACTCATCCGAGGTATCGAGGAACTCGGACAGCTCGTCATTGGAAACACTGCGCTTAGGAAGCGCCGAGCCTGTTCCAAGAATCGTGAAACCCATCACTAACCTCCTTTGAGTTGTTGACGTGTTTACATCGACCAAGAGAGGATAGCGCATTTCAGTCGTTGTTAACGTGTTAACATTAAATTGTCCAAATGCGACAAAGGCTTCACATTGTGTCTCTCTCGACACCATTGCGTTATTCACTTATTCATTAAGGAGGTAGCAGCCGTTATGGATGCCAAATTAACGATAGTCGACGTAACCGGATCGACCAACGATGACCTGCTCGAAGCAGGAAAACAGGGAGCGCCGCACGGCACAGGACTTGCCGCCCGGGCTCAGACAGCAGGACGCGGCCGGCGCGGCCACAAGTGGGATTCAACCGCCGGCAACCTATTGCTTTCGATTGTCCTGCGTCCATGCGTTAATCCTGCGAAGTACTCTGGTCTTGCTGCCGTCAGCGGCCTAGCGGTGCTCGAGGCGCTCGAAAAACAGGGCCTTGCAAACGAGATTGGCCTCAAATGGCCCAACGACCTGGTCGCGCGTGGACGCAAACTCGGCGGAATTCTGGTCGAGGCCGCACGCGATAACGAAGGCAAACCTTTCGCCGTCTGTGGCATTGGTGTCAATGTGAACTATGCGCCCCAAGAGGTGCCCGATGGCGGCCTGCCGGCAATCGGTCTCTCGGACCTTAACGAGAACGTTCCAGCTGTCGACATGCTCCTCGATGAGGTCTATCACGCAGTTATAGACGCTATAGATGCCTGGGCAGAACGCCTCAACGCCATGGAAGAAAACACCGGACCGCTCGCGCCCGTCCACGGCGAATATGTCGCTCACCTCAATTGGATTGGAAAGCACGTTATCGCCCGCTCCCCTGCCGGTGACGAGCTGGCGCAAGGCATCTTTAAAACGGTCGATGGCTTTGGTCGTGCGTGCATCGAAACAGAAGACGGCTTGCGATCCTTCCATTTTGAGGAAGCGTCATTGCGCCCCTTGAGTGAGTAGGTCGCCACAGCCAGCCGCTCGGCAGCCTTACCCGGCGATCCAAACCCATCATGCAAAACAAAAGGGCCCCGCTACCGTAACGGCAGCGGGGCCCTTTAAGCTATGAGCGATATCGCTTAGAGCTTGATGTCGATGTCGACGCCAGCGGGGAGGTCGAGACGCATAAGCGAATCAACGGTGCCCGAGGTGGGGTCGAGGATGTCGATGAGGCGCTTGTGGGTGCGCATCTCGAACTGCTCACGGGAGTCCTTGTTCACGTGCGGCGAGCGGATAACCGTGTACAGGTTGCGCTCGGTGGGCAGGGGGACAGGACCGGAAACGCGAGCGCCGGTCTTCTGAGCGGTCTCGACGATGAGCTTCGCGGACTGATCGACGACCTCGTGATCATAGCCCTTGAGGCGAATGCGGATCTTCTGGGTAGCCAACTTAAACCTCCAAAGAGTGCGAGAGATGCTCTCGCGGATTACGTAACAGGGAGCTCGAACTTAGGCGTTCTTGCTCATGACCTCGTCCACGATGGACTTGGGCGCGGGCTCATAAGAGTCGAACTGCATCGTGTAGGATGCACGGCCCTGGGTCTGGGAGCGAAGGTCGGTAGCGTAACCGAACATCTCGCCCAGCGGCACCTTGGCACGGATGAGCTTGCTGTTCTTGCGATCCTCCATGCCCTCGATCTTGCCGCGGCGACCGGAGAGGTTGCCCATAACGTCGCCCATGTACTGCTCGGGGGTCTCGACCTCGACAGCCATGATCGGCTCGAGCAGCTGCGGGTCGGACTTCTTGAGGGCGTCCTTGATAGCCATGGAACCGGCGATCTTAAAGGCGGCCTCGGAGGAGTCGACCTCGTGGTAAGAACCGTCGAACAGGGTGACCTTAACGTCGAGGACCGGGAAGCCGGCGATAACACCGGTGTTCAGGGCCTCCTGGATGCCCTTGTCGATGGACGGGATGTACTCCTTGGGCACGACGCCGCCGACGATAGCGTTGACGAACTCGTAGCCGAAGCCCTCCTCCATCTTCTCGAGCTTGATGACGGCGTGGCCGTACTGACCGCGACCACCGGACTGACGGACGAACTTGCCCTCAGCCTTCTCGACGTCGTGACCAGCGGTCTCGCGGTAGGCAACCTGGGGCTTACCAACGTTAGCGTCAACCTTGAACTCGCGGAGCAGACGGTCGACGATGATCTCGAGGTGCAGCTCGCCCATGCCGGCGATGATGGTCTGGCCGGTCTCGTGGTTGGTGGACACCTGGAAGGTCGGGTCCTCCTCGGCGAGCTTGGTCAGAGCCAGGGACATCTTGTCCTGCTCGGCCTTGGTCTTGGGCTCGATGGCAACGTCGATAACGGGCTTAGCGAACTCGATCTTCTCGAGGACGATCTCCTTGCCCTCGGCGCACAGGGTGTCACCGGTGGTGGAGTTCTTGAATCCGACGCAAGCGACGATGTCGCCGGCGGCAGCGTCGTCACGGTCGATACGCTCGGCGGCGTTCATCTCGAGGATGCGGCCGAGGCGCTCGCGCTGACCGTTGGAAGCGTTGACAACGTAGGAGCCGGACTCGGCGCGGCCGGAGTAAACGCGGACGTAGGTGAGCTTACCGACGAACGGGTCGGTCATGATCTTGAAGACCAGGCCGGAGAAGGGCTCGTCGAAGGAAGGATGACGCTGGATCTCCTCGCCGGTGTCCGGATCGGTACCGGTGACGGCCTCAACGTCGAGCGGGCTGGGCAGGTAGTCGACGACAGCGTCGAGCAGCTCCTGGACGCCCTTGTTCTTGTAGGCGGAGCCCACGAAGACGAGGTTGAGCTCGTTGGCCAGAACGCCCTTACGCAGAGCAGCCTTGAGCTCCTCGACGGTGAAGTCCTCCTCCATGAGGATCTTCTCCATGAGCTCGTCGTCAAAGCTGGCAGCAGCGTCGAGGAGCTCCTCGCGCTTGGTGGCAGCGATGTCGGCGAACTCAGCCGGGATCTCGTCCATCGGCTCGGGGTAGGTCATGCCCTTCTCGTCGGCCTTGAAGTCCCATGCAGTCATGGTGACCAGGTCGATGACGCCCCAGAAGTTGTCCTCGGCGCCCATCGGGACCTGAGCGGCCACGGCGTTAGCGTCGAGACGATCCTTCATGGTCTCGATAGCGTTGAAGAAGTCAGCGCCCACGCGGTCATACTTGTTGATGAAGGCGATGCGGGGAACGTTGAAGGTAGAAGCCTGACGCCAAACGGTCTCAGACTGGGGCTGAACGCCGGCAACGGCGTCGAAGACGGCGACAGCGCCATCGAGGACGCGCAGGCAGCGCTCGACCTCGGCGGTGAAGTCAACGTGGCCCGGGGTGTCGATGATCTGGATGCGGTAGTCCTTGCCGTCCTTGTTCCAGAAGCAGGTGGTAGCAGCGGAGGTAATGGTTACGCCGCGCTCCTGCTCCTGAACCATCCAGTCCATGGTGGCAGCGCCCTCATGGACCTCACCGATCTTGTGGGTCTTACCGGTGTAGTAAAGAATACGCTCGGTCGTGGTGGTCTTACCGGCATCGATGTGGGCCATGATGCCGATGTTACGGGTATCGGAAAGCTTGTACTTAGGCTTAGCCATGTTAGTTCCTTACCTTAACTTACCAACGATAGTGAGAGAACGCGCGGTTGGCCTCGGCCATCTTGAAGACGTCCTCACGCTTCTTGACGGAAGCGCCCAGGCCGTTGGAGGCGTCGAGGATCTCGTTGGCGAGACGCTCGGCCATGGTCTTCTCCTTGCGAGCGCGGGAGAAGTTGACGATCCAGCGGATACCCAGAGCGGTGGAACGACGGGAGTTGACCTCCATCGGGACCTGATAGGTAGCGCCGCCGACACGCTTGGGCTTAACCTCGAGCGTGGGCTTGACGTTGTCCATAGCCTTCTTGAAGGTAGCGAGAGCGTCGCCACCCTCGGACTTCTCGGCAACGATCTCGAAAGCGGTGTAAACGATGCGCTCAGCGGTGGCCTTCTTGCCGTCAAGAAGGACCTTGTTGATGAGCTGAGTCACCAGGCGGTTGTTGTAAACGGCGTCAGGCTGAACCTCACGACGATTAGCTGCTGCACGACGCGGCATGTGAAATCTCCTTAAGTGTCTACCGTGCGGCGCTTAGGCGGCACACGGCGAAAGTATCAAAACGTTATCTAGCTTATTTAGCCTTGGGGCGCTTAGCACCGTACTTGGAACGGGCCTGCATACGGTTCTGGACCGGAGCAGCGTCGTAGGCGCCACGGATGACGTGATAACGGACACCAGGGAGGTCACGGACACGACCGCCGCGGACGAGCACGATGGAGTGCTCCTGCAGGTTGTGGCCCTCACCCGGGATGTAAGCAGTAACTTCGATGCCGTTGACGAGGCGAACACGGGCAACCTTACGAAGAGCCGAGTTCGGCTTCTTGGGGCTCGTGGTGAAGACGCGGGTGCACACGCCGCGCTTCTGGGAGTTGTGCTGCAGAGCAGCGTTCTTGGACTTCTTGGGCACGGAACGACGGCCCTGGCGAACCAGCTGGTTAATAGTAGGCAAAGCGTACTCCTTCTCGAATGATTCCAGCTTTCTGTAAAGTGCAACGGCTTGAATCGAGGGGTCAGCATCCCCCTACGAAACACGCAGTTGGATAGGATACGTGGCGTTAGCTGTGCCGTCAACAGACCACGCCGCCGGGCGTATCCCAAAATAGCTATATTTCCGCAAAGCCTCCATAAAAGGAATCCCCGCCTGTGCGCAAGTGCCCATTCCAGCCGTCCATGTAACGCAAAAATGGCCGCTTCCTCTAGCAGGAAGCGGCCTCAGACCTTACGAATAGACGATGGTAAAGGGTACTTCTGTTTCGGTCTCTCCTGTTGATGTGTACCTCGTGCCCTCAAGGGTTACCGAGACCACTTGATTGACATTGATCAGCTTTGTCGGAACCGAGATGTTCTCCCCGCTATTGCGCGTCAGCGAAAAATAGGAATTGTACGCGCCTGCAGCATCGTCTTCGATAATCTGCTCCGATCCATCCTTGTAGGTAACGGTCAACTTTTTCGTGACTGCGTCAATGCCCAGATCATCGATGTGCGTCTGGATGGAAAACGGGCTGATCTCGAGAGGCGAGTCACCGGAGCGGAGTTCCTTTGTATCGACATACGCTCCAATATTGAACTCGGGTGTCGACGCCTCAAACTGCCTCGCACTCTCACCTTCACCCTCGGTCCAGTGGATATTCCAGGTGACCGCATGTTGAAAATCTCGCTCGCGATCCATAGCGGCAAAGTACATCGTACCATTAATGACCGTGTCACTTGATGTGTCCTTATCAATTGTGCTGCGTGTGTCAGCCCATTCCTCGCCGAACTTCATGTCGGGCGTGCCGATGCCTTGTTCTTCTTCACCATAGAGAACAAGTTCGCCAGTCTCTGCTGCCGGCTTGTAGTAGTTAACACCATTTGGATTGGACAACGTAAACGTCACGGCACCGCAACCGTTTTTATCGATAGCCATATCATGAATGTCGAGTGTATAGCCGTTGCCCTCGACGGACAGATTGACCTTCTGTACTGAACCCTCCAAGCTTTGGGGCGCGATACCATCACCAAACTCTCTGGTGTAGGTATATTTAGTCCCCGACGAGCCACCTTGAGTCCAGGTGATGGACTCTCCGTTGCCATGGTTTCCCCAGGCAGAGGCAAAATAACTGGAATTGACGACGGCGTAGGCGACCCCTCCGGTCGCCAGCACTCCGGCAAGGCATCCGATCACGGCAACATACAGAGGCTTCGCGTGACCCTTTCGGCGAAGCGGCTCACCAGCAGCGGCATAAAGAACACGGTCAGCAAGATCGCTATCGGCTTGGACGGACTCGAAGGCCTGCTTGATTTGGTTGGATTTCACGGTCGCCCTCCTCTAGGATGAACTTGAGTTTCGATCTGCCGCGAGCTAAACGCGTTCGAACTGTCGCGGCTGGTACGTGCAGCAACTCGGCAATCTCTGAAGTCGAGAAGCCCAGATAGTAATAGAGCACGATGGGGATACGGAATCGTTCCGGAAGCCGCATGACATCTGACAGGACGGCCTTGGTCTCATCCTGCGCTGTCGAAAGCGACTCGGCCAGGTTCTCAATATCCTCCACACGCCTCCATGGCTTTCGAAAGAGCGATTTGCATTCATTGATCGTGACCCGGATAAGCCATCGACGAAGATGTTCCCAGCTCTCAAATTGCACATCGCTTTTGAGCAGCTTAAGAAAGACGTCTTGTGCAACATCGTCGGCATCGGCGCGATCGCGCAGGTACGTCAATGCGATCCGAAACACGACATCCCGGTGGTCTTCGACCGCCTGTCTAAATGCTTGTTCTTCCATAATCACCTCCCGGTGACGTTAATGGTTCTCGATGAGGCCCTCACCTTAGATACGCTCTTGTCGGACGAAATGTTTCAAATTCAAGCATGAAAAAACCGACCACAATAAAACCTGTCCCTTTTTGGCAAGGGATCAACGGAACGCAACAGGTTGAGCATACGCAAGCGAGCGGCCCCCAGAGCGTACAAGGTGGCATGAAAAAGGCAGGGCATTGACCTTTTGGTCATGCCCTGCCTTTTGAATGACAGATTGTAGCTCTGGGGGCCGCGCAGCGACGGAGGTTGCCGCCGTTCGTTAGAACGGCGGAACTAATTACTCCTCGTCGTTGTCCTTGGCCTCTTCGACGTCGTCGGTGTCCACGAGCTGGTTGTGAAATATGAAGACGATGAGAACGACCCGGAAA
>CABMPS010000012.1 GCA_902388545.1 uncultured Collinsella sp. | reverse complement strand
GCGTCGTAGCCCTCGTCGGCGACCTTGTCGGCGAGCGCGGTCATCTTCTTGCCGGTCTCGTAGAGCGCCTTGCCGTCCTCTAGGTAGCCCTCCTGGTCGAAATGCATGATCTCGATCTTCTCGGTTTCCTTCATTTGTCTCTCCTTTCTGGGGCTGTCTCCACATCCCCCATGCCAACGGGCGTCAAAGCCCGCTTACATTCCGTAACACTCGGCCGCTTTGGCCTTAAGCGCATTGACTGACTCTTCGTAGCCCTCTGCCTTGACCTCCATTTGCTTGGAGACAGCATCGAGATACGGGTGCACGTCCCATGACTTCAGACGCTCTGCGATCATTGCCGCAATCGTCTGGAAGAACACCAGATTGGGAATTGCGCTGAGCAGCGGAGCCACCTGAGGCACCGTAACCTCGTGAGCCCTACCCCTGGGATGGGCTGTGAGCAGCACCGTTTTTGTCGAAACGTTCGATAGCGCATCGGCGATATTCGCAAGACGCTCCGACCCCTGCGGGTCGTCGACGATAAACACCAGGTAGCCTGGGGTTATCTGCATCTCGGGACCGTGGACGAACTCCTCGCCCTCGTGATGCATGGCAGGAATCTTGATGGTCTCGCTCAGCTTGAGGGCCGCCTCTTCGGCAACGCCATAGTTGGGGCCATTGCCGACGACCATGGCGGGCATGTGCTCAGAAAGCTCGAGCATGCGGTCTTGGACATATGCCTCGGCGGTCTCGCACATCACGGCATTAGCCTGGATAGCCTCGCGCAGGTCGTCTAAACGCTGGGCAACGCCCTTGGCGTCAATCGTTCCGCGCGCCTGACCGCCGTAAATACCAAAGAGCGCCAGGTACTCAACGAGGACCTCGACGCCCAGCGTCACAAAGTCCACCGACTCGACGCCCACACCGTAGTCAAGAACGATGTCAGCGTGCTCCTTGATGGGTGCCTCGACGTTTGCCGTGAGCGCAACTGCAGCCATATCGTGTGCGCGCATGTAATCAAGAGCCGCGATCGTATTGGTCGAATAGCCGCTCTGCGAAACGGCGATGTTGAGCGCATGCTGCGGATAGGTGTGTTCAAAATCGACGAAGGCCTCGGGCGTCACAACGGACACCTGCATCTGCAGCGCATCTTGCAGGTAATCGCGGGCGCAATCGGCGGCATGGCGCGACGAACCCGAAGCAACGATGCGCAGCGCGTTAAAAGAACCGGACTGGAAAATATCAACGAGCTGCGCTACCAGCTCAGACGAACGCTCGAGGTTCTCTCCCATATGCACATGGGCAAGCTGAACGTAATCGAGCATCTTCATAGTCTCACCTCGTAACAAATCATTAGTATTTGATATCAATTAAAGTTACAGGTTACGGCTTTTTGATACCTCTTTGTCGATTTATTTATCCCCATCGGCGAACGGTCGATTTTGAGCCATGTAAGGTTGTATATGCAGTCTGCTCAACGAATCAAAATTCCGTCAGCTTTTCAGCCCGTTATGCAAAAAACCAGCTAGTACGTATAGGTATATCCACCCGCATCGCCGCGGTTAAACGACTTGACGTACTCGATCGCCTGGCCGCTTGCATCGAAGCTCACGCACTCCAGCGTCAAGGCAAGATCGCCCTGCTCCAGTCCAAGCAGGCCGGCATCTCGCGCGCCCAGCGCTTCGATATCGAGCTTTTCCTGTGCCATGACCGGCTTTCGGCCCAACATCTCATAGGTCTCGTACAAACTGAAGACCGACACGTCAATACCTTCGATTGTGGGAAACAGCAGGCACGGAATGAACGCCACCTCAATCGATACGGGATCGCCGTTGACGCAGTTCAAGCGCCGAATCGAATACAGCAAATCGTCCTCGGCAATGCCAAACAGGTTGGCATAATATGGGCCCGCATAACGCTTGGAACGCGCGAGGATACGGACGGACGGCTCGCCGCCCGAAGCACGAACCGATTCGCGAAAGCCTCCCGTTCGCTCGTAGGCAACGGGCACCTTCTGTGCCACAAACGCGCCCTTTCCGCGGACGCGTCGAATCTGTCCGCGCCGAACCAGCTCATCGACAGCGCTTCGGATGGTCAAACGTGTCGTACCAAATTCCTCGGCGAGGTCTTTTTCGGACGGAATCATGGAACCCGTGGGATATATACCGCGCTCGATACGCTCCTCGATGCGGCGTCGAATGCGCATATAAACCGGGGTGGCATCTACTGTTTCAGCCATTGTTCACCTGCCACGCTCCTCATGCCGTTCTTTTCGCCGTTATCGGCAAAGCGGAACTTTGTGGGCAAAATCACCGATTTGCAATGCTCCACAAAACGCATGTCCTTATCAAATTCGATCGTGCTCTCATAGAACACCGGCGTTCCCTCTTCTTGCTGGAGCAGCTCGGCCTCTTCGGCGTTCAAACGCGAGATGGAGATATGCTCACGTCCATGCTCAACGCGCACGCCGCCTTCTTTGAGCAAGACATCGTAAAGGCTCTCACACTCAAAATCGTGATCGGGAAGCGAGGGGCACAGGGACAGGTTAACGTGAGCCGTCTCGATTGACGCCGGCTCGCCCTCAATAAGTCGAACACGCTGCATGCGGAGCAAAGGAGCGCCTACAGCAACCCCAAGCTTGTCGGCAAGCGCCTCATCCGCCTCGATGGCCCCGGTGGAAACCAGACGAGAAGAGGGGTGCAGGCCGGCAGTCCGCACAGCATCGGAGAAGTTATACGTTTCCTGGAAGATGTTCAGCGGCTTAGGAGGACACACATACGTACCCGATCCGCGACGGCTCTCGAGCGTTCCACACGAGATGAGTCGCGTGATACCAGCGCGCAACGCCGTACGCGAAACGCCGAGCTCTTCGCACAGTACGCGCTCGGCCGGCAGGCGATCGCCGCCGGCAAGCTGATGGTGCTGGATATACCAAAGAATTCCCTCAACAGCACGATCCTTGGGGGGAATTGCATAAGATTCGCCTGCCATTGCAGAGACCCCTCGTTCAGAAACGTATGCCGCCAAAATTAGGCCAGCCCTCCCATGGCATCAAATTCGGCCTTGATCTTCTCGGCGACATTCCGATACGACTTATATAGGCTTGAATCGCGTTTGACTTCGTCGGTCATAACGGGAATCTCTAATTTGGAAACCTCATCTTTTCCCGTCTGAACCGCCACAACAACGCCCATACCAAGACACACATCACGCTTGGCAGCGTTCATTTTTGCCGCCTTAGCGGGATTTGCCAGAATACGCTGGGCAAATTCCTGTTTAGAGACCGCTTCTTCGGCCTCCGGATCGCCCGCCTCGGCCACTTCGCACTGCAACACGTCCGCATAGTCAAAAATCTTCGGCTCGCCGCCGCGCTGATG
Source organism: uncultured Collinsella sp. (assembly GCA_902388545.1). GTDB lineage: Bacteria > Actinomycetota > Coriobacteriia > Coriobacteriales > Coriobacteriaceae > Collinsella. The sequence continues at coordinate 16,568 of CABMPS010000012.1, read as the reverse complement.
CACGGCCCACTTGCGGCGCGTGGCATCCTGATAGATAGCCGGCAAAAATGTAAACCGCGGCGGGTCCAAAATCGTATCCGTGATGGTAAACACATCGGGATCAAAGGCATCCTGCGGGTTTTTCTTCTTGAACAGCCCCATATCAGCCTCCCGTACTAGCATTAAACAACTCAAGCTGAATATAGCACCAATTCCAAGCCGCCGCTTTATCGCATCGGTGCGTGGCGCCTATGGCTCGCTCAGCGGAAAAGTTCATGGACGAGGGCCGGGGTGTCTGCTTTGTTTTGAGAAGTGGACTTCGCGAACTTCTCAAAACAAATCAGACACCCCGGCCCCGCCGGCAAATAGCGGACACTCCGCATGCAATCTATGCAAACAAACAAGTGCGCTTAGCTATATTCGGTAAGGTCAAGCACACTGCCCTTCACGATAAGCGCCGGCTCCAGAACGACCTCTTCGGCACGCCTACCGCCCCTACCGGCAAGACGTTTGGACATGCAGCCAAAAGCATGCTCCGCGAGGACACCCGGATCCTGCTCGATCGCGGTCAGCGCAGGCTCAAAGAGAACGTCCGCAGCCGAGTTGTCATAGCTCACCACCGAGATATCGCCCGGAATGCTCTTCCCCATCTCGTGCAGGCGCTTGAGCAAACCGAGGGCGATGTTGTCCGAGCTTGCGAACACGGCGGTGGCATCAGTTGCGAGCACCGCTTCCGAGGCCTCGTAGGCGCTCGGAATGTAATACTCGCTCTCGAACTCCAGGCGCGCGTCGATGGGCAGCCCCACTTCGCGCAGCGCGCGCTCATAGCCGGCAAGTCGCTTGCGGCCCGTATTGGAGCGGCGCGCGTTAACCAGGCAGGCAATGCGACGATGGCCCTGCTCGATCAGATAGCGCGTTGCCATGTAGCCGCCCATCTCGTGGTCGAACATCACCTTGTCGCACTCGAGTCCCTCGATGGCGCGGTCGACCATGACGGCCGGGATGGGCAAATGGCTGACTTCTTCGCGCAGGGCGCGGTCGTCGGAGAACTCGTCGCCCACGACCAAAAAGACGCCATCGACGCCGCGCGTCACCAGCTGGCGCAGCAGTTCCAGATCGTCATCGGCGCTTCCGCCCGAGCTGGTAATAAAGAGCGCGTAGCCGTCCTCGCGGCAGCGCTTTTCCAGGCTGCCGGCGAGCGAGGCAAAAAAGCGGCTCTCGATATTGGGAACGATAAGGCCCAGGGTGCGCGACTCGCGCATGACCAGGCTGCGCGCGATCTGGTTGGGAACATAATGGTTGCGCGCCGCAACCTCCTTGATGAGTTTGCGGTTTTCTTCCGAGATGCGACAAGGCCGATTGTTGAGAACAAGCGAGACCGACGAGGGGGAAAGCCCCACCTCCTGGGCGATCTGCTTGAGGGTGACTTTGTTGGCCATCTCGCTCCTTCCGGGTTTACGTGCAATCTTTTGAAAGTATAGCGACTGCCCCTCTACCTCGATGATAAACACTTTATCAATCCGGTGGACGGCAGTTTTATCGCCGCCAGCGCACCAAATGCATCTGTGTGGGGTATATTGCAATCGATTGATGAAAACGACCACCATAAGGCGGATATTCGTATGCACGAGAATGACTTTTTTAACGAGGACCTGCTCTGCGCGCTCGCTGGCGTTGCCGGCGAGGACAACGTGCTCATGAGCGAGCCCATGCGCGAGCACACCACGTTTAAGATCGGCGGCCCGGCCGATGTCTTTGTCACGCCCGATACCGAGCAGGGCCTCGTCGCCACGCTTGACACCTGCTACCGCTGCGATCTGCCGCTCACCATTGTGGGCAACGGCTCCGACCTGCTCGTCGGCGACAAGGGCATCCGCGGCGTCGTCGTGGCGCTGGGCGAAGGCCTCTCCGATATCACGGTCGACGGCACGCACGTCACGGCCGCAGCCGGCGCCCTGCTTTCCGATGTGGCCGCGGCAGCAGCCGAGGCCGACCTCACCGGCATGGAGCCCATCTCGGGCATCCCCGGATCGGTCGGCGGCGCCTGCTACATGAACGCCGGTGCCTACGGCGCCTGCATGGCCGATGTTTTGGAGTCCGTGCGCGTCTATAAGCCTGCACGCATGCTCGACGACGGCACCCGCGGCAGCGGCAGCATCATCGAGTTCGATGTCGACGAGCTCAACCTGGGCTATCGCAAGAGCCGCATTGCCGACGACGGCTTCATCGTGCTTTCGGCCACCTTCAATCTCGCCCCGGGCAACGCCGCGATGATCAAGGCCGACATGGACGACTACCGCCAGCGCCGCGAGGACAAGCAGCCGCTCGACATGCCGAGCGCCGGCTCCACCTTCAAGCGCCCCGAGGGCTACTTTGCCGGCAAGCTCATCATGGACGCCGGCCTGCGCGGTCACGCTGTCGGCGGCGCCCAGGTAAGCGAGAAGCACTGCGGCTTCATCGTCAACGCCGACCACGCCACCGCAGCCGACGTCGACGAACTCATCCGCCACATCCAAGCAACCGTCAAAGACCAATTCAACGTAGACCTAGAACCCGAAGTCCACCGAGTCGGCGAATTCCTCTAACAAAAGTGAAGGCCCCGAAAGGGGCCTTTTGATTGCCCAAACCACCTTTAATACCGAGCGGGGCCCTCGCACGCATGCAAGGACCCCGTTCTTTACGAAAAGGATATTTAGGAGCTAGGCGGAGGCCATGAGACCAAAGTAAGAACAGAAGATAGAGAACAACATGGTTCCAACGATAATCCAGTTGGGGCTGACCTTATGCTTGAGAAGCCCAATAAACAGACTCGTAAAGCCCAGGCCCAACACGCCGGGCATGATGCTATCGAGAATCTGCTGGACCGTCTGGGCGCCGTCGCCGCTTCCAAGGACAATCGGAATCTGAGCATAAAACATAGTCGCGACCATACAACCGATGGTCATTACACCAACGATGCCCGCAGCGCGCATGACCTTCTGCATCAAGCCGCTCCTCTGCGCAGCTTCAAGGAGCGAAAATCCCAGTTCATAGCCCTTCAGTGCACCCATAACACGAACAATAAACGCCGGGACGTTATAGATGAGCAGATAGACGAACGGACCCAAGATATTGCCCGAAAGGCTTAGCGAAGTTCCAACCGCAACCGCGAGCACTCGCAGCGTGCCCAAGAAAATCGAATCACCGATACCGGAAAGCGGCCCCATGAGCGCAGTTTTGACATCCGTCACCGCTTGGCCGTCAATTTCACCGCGGGCAACTCGCTCCTCCATCGAAACTACCACGCCACCGACAAACGGATTCAGGCAGTCGGTAATGTTAAAAAACTCCAGATGCCTCGCAAGCGCGGCCTTATAGCCCTCGGGATTCCCTTCGTAAATCTTCGAGAGCATCTTCTCGATCATCAGGCAGAAGCCGATATGCATCTGACGGGGATAATTCCAAGAAAACTCAACTCCAAGCGAGCCGATATTAACGGACGATCGAATCAAATCACCACGAGTGATGCATGAACCCTCTTTGATGGGAGTCTCGTTAGAACTCTTCACTGTCATCAGCCCCCTCAAGAACAACTGCGCCCTGCGAATTGGAATGCAACAGGTCAAACTTCTCGACTACGATAATGATGGCGATAAGAGCGATACCAAGTACCGGCACCTGAAGATAAGCGGCAAGCAAGAAACCCAAAATATAGAACGGAATCAGTTCTTTGGACAGAATCATGCGCAGCAGCATCGCAAAGCCTATTGCGGGAAGAATGCCTGCGGCGAGACCCATGCCGTCAAGAATAAACTGAGGAATGCTGTTCAAAAGATTTGTCACAGCTTCGGCACCCAGATAATAGCCAAGGAAGCACAGTACGAACGGCTCAAGAATGAGGAACAAACCCATAAGCCAATGGCACAGGTAGATCTTTTTGACGTTTCCCTCACGAGCGCCCTCATCGCCGATCTTCAAGAAGACGGGCGTAACCGCGAATACAAAGTTGCGGAGGCCGAGCGAAACGACGGCAATCGGCATCGCAAGTGTCACCGCCGCCTCGACACTCTTACCGAGTGTGATGGCAAAAGCGGTCGCGAGCACGCCGCCAACGTTTACATCAGGCGGAATATACGCTCCGATAGAAATGGCACCCATGAACATAAGTTCGAGCGTCGCGCCGATGAGCAGACCTGCCTGAAGATCCCCAAGGATCAAACCGACGAGCGGCCCCAAAACAATCGGACGCCCCGAATACAGGGTACCGAATTGATTCTCGATATAGCCCCATGCGCCCACGAGACCAATCAGAAAAGCTTTCAGTAACATGACTCCTCCAATCGGGAGTTACAGGATGTCAGCGATATTTATCGATCTATCGACCGATAGAGGTTGAATCTCGCACACGATGCCGTCCGCAATAAGCTCTGCAGTTTTCTCGAGTTCATCCGCTTCAAGAAAGATCTGTTCGCTGAGCTGCCTAGTCGTAGGCGATTGCAGCGTGTTGCCATAATTAACCTTCGTTATTGACGGACATTCTTTTGCCAATTTATAGGCATCCGCAACGCTGCCCACAATCACCATCAGCTTATACTTGTTCGTTATACCCGAGTTAATAGCCTCTATGGACTTATCAACGGACTTCATCACGAGCTTGACTCCTGCTGGCTTTGCCATGCGAAGAGCCGTCTTTCTCTCCTCGCTTTGGGCAACATTGTCGTTTGCCACCAGAATGCAATCGACGCCCAGCGCATTTACCCAAGAGAAAATGACCTGTCCGTGCAACAACCGGTGATCGATTCGAAATAGCTTGATCACAGCGAGCCTCCCATCAAGATTCGAGACTCGATTAATAGTCAAACTGACGATAATAACGGCGGTACTTAAGATTGTGCTTGGTGACCGTCTCGTAATGAGAAGCCATGCGCTCAGATGCCAAGGCGGTCAGAATCAACGGGGAGACAATCGTACGGAACTGCGAATCAAGTCCATCGACTGCAAACTCCGCCGTATCGATGACGACGATGTCCTCGTCCTTGGTCACGCCGCTCTTGAGAAAACGGTCGACGCGGTCGTCAAGATCGCGGCACTCGTCTTCTCCCTTAAAAAGGAACACCGGCACGCCGGGCTCCACCAGCTCGAGTGTTCCGTGGAAGAACTCCGGAGAGCTGATGGGACGCGTACGCTTCCACTGCATTTCCTCGAGCATGCACATGGCATACATCACCGTCTCGCCCCACAGGGCACCAGAGCCGATAAACATCGAGTACGGTGCCAGAGCATATTTCTCTGCAATCTCCTGGGCGCGAGGTTCAAACTGAATGCGAATGTCCACCAGCTGCTCGAAAATACACTGAGTCTGCTCGAGGTAGTCATCATAGGCGTCAAACTCGCCGCGGCGATTAAGCAGGCGGAAGAAAAAGGCAAACATCTGCACATAGTGGAGTTCATCAAAGCCCTTGGTTATGGGCATGATAGCGGAAACGTCAGCAGCCCTCTCAAGCGGCGTGTCCTTCTTGGTAAAGGCAAGCAGCTTCACACCCTTGGCTGCCAAATCCTCGGCCACCTGCATGATTTCTTTGGTATTGCCAGAAGAGCTAAGCGTCACGACCAGCGTATCGGGTCCAATCTTTTTCGAACCGAGGACCATGTATTCGGCCGCATTGAGAACGGCGACGTCAATCTTCGAATGGCGCTCGATGAGGTAACGCACGGTCTCGAACTCGTCAATCGTGCCGCCGATACCGATAAGCACGATATTTGAGAACCCCTTCTCATAGACCTCGTCTGCAAGGGCCTTCATATCCCCATACGTTCCAATCACCTTGTGTCCTTCGTCGAGATACGACTCAATGTCGAACTTAGCCAGCTCAATCTTTTCCTTAACCATTACTGCCCCTTTCTGATGTCAACCCTTTTTGTTTGGGTTCGTTGGCATGTAGTATAAATTAGTACCACTGCGTTTACAAGTAAGATTTTTCTAAATCAATCTTCTTTTTATCTAATGGTATTTCGTTCCATTTCTTTTCCAGTAGAAGCTTGGACGATATACTCTTCTCAAACGAAACCATCGAGAGCGTGTCTCTCGTCTTCAAGCGAAAGCGGCCATATGTCGGAAACAATCAACGGAACTCCGCCTTATGAACAAGCCATGGAAGGTGTTCTCGCCCTCATCAGGCGTGGACGCTTCTCTTGCGGGGATAAACTCCCCTCGGAACGAGAGCTCACAGAGCGGTTCGGCGTCAGCCGCACTGCGGTCCGCGCCGCCCTCAAGCGCCTTGCCGGACTCCACGTCATCACGCTCAAAAAGGGATCGGGCGCTTTTATCGCTCCCAAGCGCCCCGTTCGAGTCCTGCAGAAAGCCGCCGGATTCTCCGAAGAACTCAGCGCTACGGGGTCAACACCCAGCGCGATCGTACTTCGCGCCGAAGTTCTCTCTCCTAATGACAGAGTGTCCAAACTGCTTCATATTGACCCGGACAAGAAGGTGTTTCTCCTCAAGCGCGTTCGTCTTGTGGACGGAATCCGCTGCTCGGTAGAAACCTCCTACATCAACAGGACGCTTTGTCCCGATATCGAAGTCAGCGATTTTTCGCGGATATCTCTCTACAACGTTTTGATCAACAAATACGGCATAAGCGTCTCGAAGGGCCTGGAACGTCTATCGATGGCACCAATCGATAGCGACGCCGCCCAGCTACTCGAAGTCGAGCCCGGAACCCAGGTCTTCAAGCTCGAGGTTTTGGCAACTGAACAGTTTGGCGCCGTTGTCGAGTATTGCGAAGCGACCGTCCTCCCAAATAAAACGCTCTTTGCCAGCGAATCACGCCTTGTCGATGAATCAAAAATCTCAAAAGTGAGCCTGCAATGGTAGTACAGACTAAAAAACCTCTCTACGTCATTATTCATGAGGCGCTTAGAGAGGATATTGCTTCCGGCAAATATGCCGCAGGCAAGTTAATTCCATCGGAATCCGAGCTATGCAAACGTTTCGACGTGACGCGCCCCACGGTCAGAAAAGCGATAAGCGGCCTTATCGAAGAAGGGCTCCTTAGAAGCATTCACGGAAAGGGTGTGTTTGTCACCGGAAGACAGATTGCGACCGAAGAAACGCTTATCGGCGGGTTCGAAAGCCTCCTTGGAGACCAGCTTGCATCTGAGCTGGTAAGCACCAGAATCGTCTCGAAGGCGGTCAGAAACGCCGGTCCACTATTCTCGGATTGCTTCGGGATTGACGCCGACGAGAACATCCTTCGTGTAACCCTTGTTCGCCAGGACCGAATTTCTCCCATCTCGCTTGAAGAGAACTATCTTAACCTAAAGGTCGCCCCGAGCCTTATGAGCGTTGATTTTACCGTCTTCTCTCTTTCCGAGGCTTTCCGCATGGATGGCATCGTTCTCGATCGCGCCAGCGAGACGCTCGACTTGGTGCACATGGAAACGCGCGAATCGAGTATGCTCGACATCAGCGCCGGCGATGCGGTCATGCTGCGAACGAGCGTACTCTTCGATACAAGAGGAAACGCCGTCGCCTACTCGAGAACATACACCCGCGGAGATCGTGCAAGTTTTGTCTGCCGGCTTGGCGGTCTACCGGCCAACGCCTAGTTTAGCCACAATTGCAATCGTTAACAAAAAGGCCCCTTTCGGGGCCTTTTGTCTTTATGGCTAATGTTCAACCCCGCATGTCGCGCTTTTAGTCCAACCGACCGAAGGCACCTGCGAAGCATAAAACTGACTGCACGCTCCACATGAGCCGCGGAGCAATTGGTGCACCCTGTGAGCGAGCAGGACTGCCCGAGCAGGCAATCAAATATATTGCGGGCGGGCACGCGGCCCAGTCGGCTTTACGACAGCGCAATCCCGCCGAGCCAGCCCCAGCGCACGCCAGAGCCAGTGCCGTAGAACCGAATAAACGCATCAAGCGACTTAGACGTAATGGAGCCCTCGTTGCTCATAACGATGCCGCCGCCAACATAGATGCCCACGTGTCCGTACAGCAGACCCGGCGTACCGGTACCACTGTGCGACGAGTCGGCCACGATCATGCCCACCTGCAGCGCCGAACGATCGGAGCTGTAGCACCAGGCGTTAAACATGTCGCACGCGTTGCCGCCAAAGTAGCCCACGCCGGCGTTGCGGAACACATTGGTAACCCAAGCGGCGCACCAGTTCAGGCCAGGCGAAGGGGTGGAGTAGCATGCGTTGACGACAGCCTGTTGCTTGCCCGAGCCGGCATTCTGTTGCGGAGTTCCGGGCGCATACGATCCGCCACCCGAGCTTGAACCACCCGAGTAGGAATTGTTCTTGTTTGCGGCAGCCGCGGCAGCGGCAGCCTTCCTGGCAGCCTCCTCTGCCTGGGCGGCAGCGAGAATCTCGGAATCACGCTGGGCCATGAGTTCCTTGACATCGTCGGAGAGGCCATTCAGCACGGTCTGAACCTCTTGCTGTTTGGCCTGCATGTCCTGCATCTGGGCCGTCTGTTGGTCCTTGAGCTTCTCCAGGTCGGCCTTCTGCGACTCGAGCTCGGACTTTTGCGTGTCGAGCTCCTTTTGGATGGTCTGAATGTCCTCGATGGCGTCGCGGTCGCTCTTGTTGATCTTCTCGACGTAATGCGCGTTGGCGACGAGCTCCTCAAACGAGCCCGAAGCCAGTAGCAGCGACAGGATATTGGTACCGCCCGACTTGTAGCTTGCCGCCACGCGATCGGAAAGGTCGTTACGCTTCTTCTTGAGCTCCGACTTCTTGGTGTCGATCTGAGCCTGCGTCTCGTCAATCTGGCCCTGAACGCCCTCGATATCGCTGAGGGTCTGGGCATTCTTGTTGGCGAGCGTCGCGTACTCATTGGCGATGCTGTCGAGCTGAGCCTGAACCTCGTCGAGCTGGGCCTGGGCGGCATTCAGTTTGTCGGTGGTTTCTTGGCTGGCCTCAGCCGCATGGGCGCGGGCGGGCAGGCCAAAAAGAACAGCCGCGGAAGCAGCGCCGAAAAGAGCCTTAAGGGCAGTGCGGCGCGAAAACTCCTGCGTAAAGATGGAATCGTTGTTTGGTGACATATGTACTCCGTTACATGCTTATTTATATGTCGCTCAACTCAAACATATTAACGCACATCGCGCCTGTCCCAACTATTTCCACGAACGGCTGGAAAAGCATGGTCAGCGGATCGCAAATACGTCCCACACCAAAGGTAAGGATTATGCAAATAACACCCTATGAGTACGTTAACATCAATCCTCTGGTTTTCCTGCCCCGCGTGTTTTGGGCGCCCCCAGCTGCGCTATACTCCCCTCAAGAAGTGTTCCTGATTCGATAGGAGACTACATGTCCAAAGCACTCGACCCCAAAGACACCTGCGTCCTCGTTACCGGCGGCGCCGGCTTTATCGGCTCGCACACCGTCGTTCAGCTGCTCGAGGGCGGCTACCAGGTCGTCGTCGTCGATGACCTCTCCAACTCCAGCGCTGTTGCCATCGACCGCGTCAAGACCATCGTGGGCGATGAGGCCGCCAAGAACCTCACCTTCTACGAGGCCAACGTGCTCGACCGCGACGCGATGAACAAGATCTTCGATACCCACCAAATCGACCGCGTCATCCACTTCGCCGGCTTTAAGGCCGTTGGCGAGTCGGTGAGCAAGCCCGTCGAGTACTATCACAACAACATCGAGAACACCCTGGTGCTCATCGATGTCATGCGCAACCACGGCTGCAAGTCCATCATCTTCTCGAGCTCCTCGACCGTCTACGGCGATCCGGATAATCCGCCCGTCACCGAAGAGGACCCCAAGAAGCCCGCGACCAACCCCTATGGTTGGACCAAGTGGATGATTGAGCAGATCCTCATGGACGTCCACACCGCCGACCCCGAGTGGGACGTCGTGCTGCTCCGTTACTTCAATCCCATCGGCGCCCATCCGTCGGGCTTGATCGGCGAAGATCCCAAGGGTATTCCCAACAACCTGGTGCCTTACGTCGCCCAGGTCGCCGTCGGTAAGCTCGAGGCCGTTCAGGTCTTTGGCAACGATTACCCCACCCCCGACGGCACCGGTGTTCGCGACTACATCCACGTGTGCGACCTGGCATCTGGTCACGTGGCCGCCCTCAACTGGATGAACGGCAAGACCGGCGTCGAGATCTTTAACCTGGGCACCGGTACCGGTACCTCGGTACTCGAGGTCGTCGCTGCCTTCTCCAAGGCCTGCGGCAAGGAGCTGCCCTATGTGATTCGCGAGCGCCGCGCCGGCGACATCGCCGCCAACTGGTGCGACGCCTCCAAGGCCGAGCGCATGATGGGTTGGAAGGCCCAGTACGACATCGCGGATATGTGCCGTGACAGCTGGAATTGGCAGAGCCACAACCCCAACGGCTTCGCCGACGCCGAGTAGCAAAAACCTACATACCGCTCTTGCCCCGATCTCACGTTGTGAGGTCGGGGCTTTTTCATGGCATGTAACCATTCGCCGAAAATCGACCAACTTTTTTATCTTGCCTGTACATGTTTAAACAACATGTTTTACAATAGGCGTATCGAATCAGAACATCGGAGGCGGACTGCACACCCATCGGCAGGCCGACCCCACAACAAGAAGGTTGGTGAGCGCATTCATGGAGCGTGCAAGCGGCGTCCTCATGCCCGTCTCATCTCTGCCCGGACCATACGGAATCGGCGGCTTTGGCTGGAATGCCTACGACTTCGTCGATTTTCTCGCCTCGTGCAAACAACATTACTGGCAGATTCTGCCCCTTACGACGACCAGCTATGGCGATTCGCCCTATCAGTCGTTCTCGGCCCGCGCAGGCAACCCCAACTTTATCGACTTTGCCGAGCTTATCGAGGCAGGGTATCTGGAGCAGCGCGATATCGATGGCGTGTATCTGGGATCCGACCCCAGCAATGTCGACTACGGTGCCATCTTTGGTGGCCGCCGTCAGATTCTCGACCGCGCCGCCGAGCGCTTTGCTGCCGACAAGCCGGCCGATTTCGATGACTTTATCCAGGCCAACGAGGACTGGCTCATCCCCTACTGTGAGTTCATGACCGTCAAAGAGGAGTGCGGTCTCAAGGCGTTTTGGGAGTGGCCCGCGGAGCTCCGCACCCGCGGCGAGGCTTCCGCCAAGGTCTGCGCCGACCATCCGGCGCGTATGCTCTACCACCAGATGACGCAGTACTTCTTCGATCGCCAGTGGAGCCGCCTCAAGGCCTATGCCAACGAGCGCGACATTCTCATCATCGGCGACCTGCCCATCTATGTCTCGCGTGACTCCGTCGAGATGTGGGCGACGCCTGAGCTCTTTAAGATCGACACCGCCGGCAATCCCGTGAGCGTCGCTGGCACGCCGCCCGACCAGTTCTCGGCCACCGGCCAGTACTGGGGCAACCCCATCTACGACTGGGACGCCATGGAGTCCGACGGCTTCTCCTGGTGGGAGGGCCGCATTCGCGCCGCCCTCGACATGTACGACGTCATCCGCCTGGATCACTTCCGCGGCTTCGAGGCCTATTGGGAGGTGCCGTTCTCCTCGCCCGATTCGTCCTACGGTTCGTGGACGCAGGGTCCCGGCCTCAAGTTCTTCAAGACGCTCGAGGAAAAGCTCGGCACGCTGCCCATCATCGCCGAGGACCTGGGCTTCCTCACCCCCGGCGTCATCGACATGCGCGACAACTCGGGCTTCCCCGGCATGAAGATCCTGCAGTTTGCCTTTGAGGGCACCAACTCGTACTACCTGCCGCACAACTACATCGCCAACACCGTCGCCTATGTGGGCACCCACGATAACGAGACGGCGCGCGGTTGGTTTGAGGGAACGGCCACCCCGCGTCAGCGCGAGCAGGCAGCCCTGTACACCCATCAGCAGGCCGGCGAACCCATGGCAGATGCACTCAATCGCACCATCGCCGCCAGCGTGAGCGACACGTGCATCTACACCATGCAGGACCTGCTCAACTTGGGCAACGAGGCGCGCATCAACACCCCTGCCACGTTGGGCGGCAACTGGACCTGGCGCATGCTCGACGGCGCCATCACCCGCGAGCTCGAGCACAAACTCACCGACTGGACCGAGACCTACTTCCGCATCCCGTCGGAAGCCGAAATCGAGCTTCCTCAATAGGAGCTACCGCGCCCGACCCCTCCCCACCGTGCGGACGCGCTTGCTTTTTCCCGCGCGAGGCCACCCCAATCCCCTCGCGCGGGCTTCTTATGAATTGCAGACATGAAACAACCCATCACAGGAGAAAACATGCCCCAAATTAACCTCATGGAACTCGCCGAGCAGTCTTTTGGCACCTCGCTCGAGCAGCTCGACGACCGTCGCATTTACAAGCTGCTGGTCAAACTCGTGCAGGAGCGCTCCGCCACCTGCCCGCTCAACAACGGCAAGAAAAAGCTCTATTACATTTCCGCCGAATTTTTGATCGGCAAGCTGCTCATCAACAACATGATCGACCTCGGCATCTACGACGAAGTTAAGGACCAGCTCACCGCCGCAGGCCACGACCTCAACAAGATCGAGGAATTCGAGGTCGAGCCGTCGCTCGGCAACGGCGGCCTGGGCCGCCTGGCCGCGTGCTTCCTGGATTCCATCGCCACGCTGGGCTTGACCGGCGATGGCGTGGGCCTCAACTATCACTACGGTCTGTTCCGTCAGCGCTTTGTCGACAACCAGCAGAAGGCCGTCCCCGACGAGTGGCTCGGTGAGCAGGACATCCTAGTCGACGACGACCGCTCCTACACCGTCGAGTTCGGCGATTTTGCCGTTACCTCCAAGCTCGTCAACATCGACGTGCCCGGTTACGGCCAGCCCACCAAGAACCGTCTGCGCCTGTTCGACCTGGCGAGCGTCGACGACGGCCTGGTCCCCGGCAGCTCCATCGACTTCGACAAGACCGAGATCGCCAAGAACCTCACCTTGTTCCTCTACCCCGACGATTCCGACGAGCAGGGCCGCCTGCTTCGCATCTACCAGGAATACTTCATGGTGAGCAACGCCGCCCAGCTCCTGATCGACGAGGCCATCGAGCGCGGCAGCAACCTGCACGATCTGGCCGACTACGCCGTGGTCCAAATTAACGACACGCACCCCACCATGGTCATCCCCGAGCTCATTCGCTTGCTCACCACCGAGCATGGCATCGAGTTTGACGAGGCCGTGACCATCGTACGCTCCATGGTCGCCTACACTAACCACACGATTCTTGCCGAGGCGCTCGAGAAGTGGCCGCTCGTCAGCCTGCAGAAGGTCTCCCCTGCCATCGCCGACATTATCGTCAAGCTCGATGAGATCGCGAAGGCCGAGCACGATGACCCGCGCGTCGCCGTCATCGACGAATACGACACCGTCCACATGGCCCACATGGACATCCACTTTGGCTTCTCCATCAATGGCGTAGCCGCCCTCCACACCAAGATCCTGGAGGACACCGAGCTTCATCCGTTCTACGAGATCTATCCCGAGAAGTTCTCCAACAAGACCAACGGCATCACCTTCCGCCGCTGGATCCATGGGGCCAACCCCGCGCTCGCCAGCCTGCTCGACGATGTAATCGGCACCGACTGGCGCAGCACCGGCGATCTGAGCAAACTCGCCAAGTTCGCCGACGACAAGGACGTTCTTGAGCGCCTGGCCGCCACCAAGGTCGAGGCCAAGGCCATCATGCGCCAGTTCATGGCGCTCGAGCAGGGCGTGACCATTCCCTCCAACGCCATCATCGACGTCCAGGTCAAGCGCATCCACGAGTACAAGCGCCAGCAGATGCTCGCGCTCTACATCATCTGGAAGTACCTCGATATCAAGAACGGCAACAGGCCTAAGCACCCTGTCACCATCATCTTTGGCGGCAAGGCGGCGCCTGCCTACACTATCGCGCAGGACATCATCCATCTGATCCTGACGCTGTCGCAGTGGATTGCAAACGACCCCGACGTGGCTCCCTACCTGCAGGTTGTCATGATCGAGAACTACAACGTCACCGCCGCCGAGCGCGTGATCCCCGCCGCTGACATCTCCGAGCAGATCAGCCTGGCCTCCAAGGAGGCGAGCGGCACCTCCAACATGAAGTTCATGCTCAACGGCGCCCTAACCCTGTGCACGCTCGACGGTGCCAACGTGGAGATTGCCGAGCTCGTGGGCGACGAGAACATCTATACCTTTGGTGCCTCGTCCAAACAGGTCGAGCAGCTCTACGCCGACGGCACCTACAACGCCGGTGCGCTCTACCGCAAGCCCGGCATTAAACTGCTGGTGGACTTCATCACCAACCCGGCCTTTATGGCAACCGGCAACGCCGAGCGCCTGCAGCGCCTGCACGACGACATTAAGGGCAAGGACTGGTTTATGGCCCTGCTCGACATTGAGGAGTACGTCCAGACCAAGGAGCGCGTGCTGGCCGACTACGAGGACCAGGACGCCTGGATGCGCAAGGCGCTCATCAATATCGCCAACGCCGGCACCTTCTCGTCCGACCGTACGATCTCCCAGTACAACGACGAGATCTGGCACCTGAGCTAGCTCATTCCCCTTACCCATCCTCTTGAGAAACGGAGTCGTGGCAACACGGCTCCGTTTTTTGTGCCCGCACGTTACCCTGTGATCCGACTCGGCCAAACAATCTCGATCCGTAGCAATTACTCAACCAAAACGGTCCCAGCCGTTACAGATTGAGACATACCGGCCCCTCCCCTCGGGTTTATCTCAATCTGTAACATCTAGCAGGTGAAATTCGCCTTTGGTGTTACAGATTTAGATGAAATGGTTAGCTCAGCGGAACCGTCTCGATCTGTAACATCTAACGTCCGAAATCGGCCCTATCCGTTACAGATCGAGACAAACGACCGGTCAGACAGTCCCAACACAAAGAAAGGCTCCCCTCTCGCCCAGTGGACGGGAGGGGAGCCTTATATGTGACCGCGGCAAAAGGATGGCAAAGCCGCAGTCGCCCAAAGGGAGGGCCTGGATGCACCGGGCCTAGATAAGGTTCTTGCCAGACACCTTATCGAAGAGATGAGTCGCGTTCTTCTCGAACTTGAACCAGATGGGGTCGCCAGCCTTGAGCGCGCCCTTGGCCTCGAGGTCGACGACGGGGATAATCAGGACAAACTGGCCGTCGGGAGCGGTCACGTGGACATGCTCGGTCGAGCCCATGAGCTCGGTCACCTCGACGGTGCCCTGGAGCGCACCCTCCTCGCCCTTGTCGGCAAGCAGGATCTGCTCGGGGCGCACGCCGGCCGTAATCTCCTTCACGTCGCCGCCGTCCCAGTTGAGGGCAAGCTGAGCGCAAGTCTCCGGGGCGAGCGCCACGTTCATATCCTCGGTCTTGACAGTAAAGCCGTTGCCCGAGCGCACCAGCTGGGCATCGAAGAAGTTCATCTGCGGCACGCCGATGAAGCCGGCGACGAAGATGTTCGCGGGATGGTTGAAGACCTCCTGCGGCGTGGCGATCTGCTGGACGACGCCGTCCTTCATGACCACGATGCGGTCGCCGAGGGTCATAGCCTCGGTCTGGTCGTGGGTAACGTAGATGAAGGTGCCCTTGATCTCGTGACGCAGCTTAATGAGCTCGGCGCGCATCTGGTTACGAAGCTTGGCATCCAGGTTGGACAGCGGCTCGTCCATCAGGAAGACCTTGGGGTCACGCACGATGGCGCGGCCGATGGCGACGCGCTGGCGCTGGCCGCCAGAGAGCGCCTTGGGCTTACGGTCGAGGTACTCGGTAATACCCAGGATCTCAGCAGCGGAGCGAACCTTACGGTCGATCTCGTCCTTGGGGACCTTCTTGAGCTCAAGCGTAAACGCCATGTTCTCGTACACCGTCATATTGGGGTACAGAGCGTAGCTCTGGAACACCATGGCGATGTCGCGGTCCTTGGGCGCCACGTCGTTGACGCGCTTGCCGTCGATGAGCACGTCGCCCGAAGTGATGTCCTCCAGGCCGGCGACCATGCGCATCGTCGTGGACTTACCGCAGCCAGAGGGGCCAACGAGGACGATGAACTCCTGGTCGTGAACGGTGAGGTTGAAGTCCTCTACAGCGAGCACACCGTCCTCGGTAACCTTGAGGTTGTGCTTCTTCTCCTCGGTCTTCTTCTTTTTGCCAAAGAAGCCCTTCTTTTTGGACTCGTTGTTGGGATACACCTTCTGAACATGTTTGAGAACGATCTCGGCCATGTCTCTACCTTTCGATACGCGGCGCCACGCTGTGGGGCGCCGCAGAAACTTGCAAAACAGTTACGGCATCAGCCCTTGACGGCACCTGCCACCACACCGTCGATGATGTACTTCTGGCAGAAGATGTACATGATGACGATGGGGACAACGACCATCATGATGCAGGCCATCATGGGGCCGAGCTCGACGTGGCCATAGCCGCCACGGAAGTACTGGATCAAGATAGGAATGGTCTTGTACTTGGTGGAGTCGAGCGTAAGGTAGGGCAGCAGATAGTCGTTCCAGACCCACATGGTCTCAAGGATGCCGACCGAAAGATAGGTGGGCTTCATAATGGGAAGGACGATCTTAAAGAACACCTGGACCGGGTTGCAGCCGTCGATCATGGCCGCTTCCTCAATCTCGAGCGGGATGTTCTTGACGAAGCCGGCGAACATAAAGACCGCGA
>CABMPS010000011.1 GCA_902388545.1 uncultured Collinsella sp. | reverse complement strand
GGAGAGCACATTAAGTGCTCTCCGGCTCGTGCGGAACTCGCGATCGACGTTGTCCATGGCGCCTGTCCGGGGCCTTGGGTAACGTTGCTTGCGAACGTCGCTTTGCTCGTTCGCTTTTTGGTCTGGAGAGCCGGGTGGGCTGATAAATAGATGTGAGTAGGGGCTCTCCCGTTTGATGAGCGGGGGAGCCCCTTGTTTCGTTTTGGTTGTTGTTGCGACCTAGAGGTGGCTGATGATCAGTTCCATCTTGCCTTCGAGGTCGATGGAGCTGACGGTGCTCGGGGCTAGCAGGTGGCTTCCCTTGTGGACGGGGTCGCCGCAGACGGTGCCTTCGCCGTCGATGACCGACAGGCACATGAAGGGCCAGCGCTGATCGAGGGTCTTGTTGCCGTCGACGCGCACGCGATCGACGGTGTAGCAGGGGTTGGACTCGAGCTCGGTCACGCCATCGACCTCGGGCGCGGTCACGTTGCCGTCGGTCGGAGCCTGAACATCAAAATCGATGCAGTCGAGGCTCTGCTCAATGTGCAGCGGGCGCAGCTTGCCGTCGGTGCCGGGGCGGTCATAGTCGTACAGGCGATAGGTCACATCGCTCGACTGCTGCGTCTCCAAAATGAGCGTGCCGGTCTTGATGGCGTGCACGGTACCGGAGTCAATCTGGAAAAAGTCGCCCTTGTGGATCGGCAGCACGTTGAGCATGTCGTCCCAGCGGCCGTCCTTGATCATCTGTGCGGCCTCGGCGCGGTCATGCGCGCGCTGGCCGACGATGATCGTGGCGCCGGGCTCGCAGTCCAGCACATACCAGCACTCGGTCTTGCCCAGGCTGCCGTTCTCGTGCTCGGCGGCGTACTCGTCGTTGGGGTGAATCTGGATCGAAAGGTCGTCCTTGGCGTCCAGAATCTTAATGAGCAGCGGGAACTCCTTGCCCTCGCAGTTGCCAAAAAGCTCACGGTGCTCGGCCCACAGCCACGACAGCGTGTGGCCGGCATACGGGCCCTCTGCAATCTGGCAGTCGCCGTTGGGGTGGGCCGAGATGGCCCAGCATTCACCGATGGGACCCTCGGGAATGTCGTAGCCAAATACGGTTTCGAGCTGGCGGCCGCCCCAGATCTTCTCGTGGAAGATCGGCGTCAGTTTAATCAAATCGGACATGTTCATACCCCCATGGTGTTGCGCGGCCGCCCACTCTAAACGAGCCGTAACGAGCGCCCGCATGACTACAAAACTATGCCAACGTTACGTTGTGCAGCTCAAAGCGGTCACCAACGTTGCGCGAGATCGAATGCTCAAAGGCGGTGCCGCTATCCAAGAAGCCAATCTGGTTGAGCTCGAGCAGGGGGGCGCCGGGTTCGGTGTCCAGACGCTCGGCTTCTTCCTCGGTTGCCGCCACGGCACGGATGGTGCGGTGGAAGCTCGAAATCTTCAGCCCGCATTGCTCACGGATAAAGCTATAGACCGATCCGTATAGGTCCTTCTTTCTAAGGCCCGGTATCAGTTCGAGAGGCATGTAGGTGTACTCGATGACGATGGGCTTCTCGTCGACCTGGCGCACGCGCACGATGTGATAGGCAAAGTCGTCCTCGGCAATTCCCAGCTGGGCGGCGACATCCGCCGGTGGATTGACAATCGAGAAATCGTAGACCACCGAGGACACCTTCTCCCCGCGGTGCTCATGCGAAAAACCCGCGGCGCGGTCGTTTTTGCCCTGGAAAAATGCCTTGCCGGGAAGCCCCGCCGTGTCCTTAACGTAGGTACCCGATCCGCGCCGGCTGGTAATAAGGCCTTCCTCGGTAATCTGCTCAATCGCTCGTTTGACGGTGATTTTAGAAACGCTATAGAGCTCACAGAACTCAACGACGGTGGGCAGCTTGTCACCCGGCTTAAGAGCGCCGTCCTCGATGCTTCGACGGATATCCGCAGCTATCGCCTCGTATTTGGGAATCATGGAACCCCCTTTCCGACATACATGGATACAAAAGTAAGTATAACCCTCTGCGAGGCATCCATATAACTCTTATCTAAGAAGTTCGAGAAAGAAAAAAGAAAAAGACGCTTTACTTATAAAATTAGAGCGCTATAGTTATGGACAACGAACGGACCCTGCCGAACGGCAGGACCGTTTGGGGACGGTTATGTTTTGGCGGGTTGGATATCCAGGTAACCGGTGCGCGCCCGCGCCGGATAACCTGCCAAGGCAAACCCGTCTCCAACCGGAAGCTCTAGAACACGAAAGCGAGGACTTCGATGGCACAGTATCAGCTGCCCGGCGACTTCTTCTTTGGCGCCGCTATGTCCGGCCCGCAGACTGAGGGCCAATGGAACCAGGGCGGCAAGCTCGAGAACCTGTGGGACACCTGGTCCATCCAGGATCTGGATTCGTTCTATAACCGCGTTGGCTCTTATGCCGGCAATGACTTTATGGCCAAGTACCAGGAGGACCTTCGTATTTTGAAGGACTTGGGCCTGGATACCTACCGCACCTCCATCCAGTGGAGTCGTCTGCTCGATGTCGACGGCAACCTTAATGAGGAGGGCGCCGCGTGGTATCACGAGCTGTTCCGTGCCTCTCGCGAGGCCGGCCTGGAGCCGTTCGTCAACCTGTACCACTTTGACATGCCCACCTACCTCTTTGACCGTGGTGGTTGGGAGAGCCGTGAGGTCGTCGAGGCTTACGCTCATTACGCCGACGTTGCCTTCCGCGAGTTTGGCCAGGAGATTAAGTACTGGTTCACCTTTAACGAGCCCATCGTCGAGCCCGAGCAGCGCTACCAGGAGGGCGTGTGGTTCCCGCAGCTCCATGACTATAACCGCGCTCGCACCGTTCAGTATCACATCTCGCTGGCGCACGCGCTGGCCGTGGCCAACTATCGCCGCGCCTATGACGAGGGAGCCGTTCGCGCCGATGCCAAGATCGGCATGATCAACTGCTTTACCCCGGTCTACACCAAGGAGAACCCCAGCGAGGCGGACCTCGAGGCCGTGCGTATGACCAGCGGTATCAACAATCGCTGGTGGCTTGACCTTATTACCAAGGGCGAGCTTCCCGCCGACGTGCTCGACAGCTTGGCCGAGGGCGGCGTTAAACTCCCGTTCCGTGCCGGCGACCAAGAGATCCTCAAGCAGGGTGTTGTCGACTGGCTCGGCTGCAACTACTACCATCCCACGCGCGTTCAGGCTCCGGCGAGCAAGATCGACCAGTACGGTCTGCCGCACTTTGCCGACGAGTACGTGTGGCCCGACGCCGTTATGAACGAGAGCCGCGGCTGGGAGATCTACCCGCAGGGTCTTTACGACTTTGGCATGGACTGCGTTAAGAACTATCCCGATCTTGAGTGGTTTGTATCCGAGAACGGCATCGGCATCATGGACGAATACAAGAACCGTGACGCCGAGGGCACCATTCAGGACGACTACCGCATCGACTTTGTGCGCCAGCACCTGGAGTGGGTCGCCAAGGCAATCGCCGAGGGCGCCAAATGCCGCGGATACCATTATTGGGCCGTCATCGATAACTGGTCTTGGGCTAATGCCTTCAAGAACCGTTACGGCTTTGTCGAGGTCGACCTCATGGACGGTTACAAGCGCCGCCTTAAGAAGTCGGCAGCTTGGCTCAAGCAGGTCGCAACGACCCACGTGGTTGACTAGCGACCGGGCAAACGCCCAGACCGCGCGCCGCCGCGCGCAAAATATGGCACATCTGGTGGCAAAGGGCGACAGACCACCGTGCGCATAGGAAAAGGCCGGATTTGATAGTTAGGAGCAATCATGGCCAGTGAAAACGGAAAGAGCTTCCTCGACAAATTTGCCGAGGTCTCTGCGAAGGTGGGAAACCAGGTTCACCTGCGTTCCCTGCGCGATGCCTTCGCAACCATCACGCCGCTCTATATCCTTGCGGGTATCGCGGTTCTTATTAACAACGTCGTGTTCCCTCTGTTCCCGCTCGATGCGGCGGGTCTTGCCAACCTTCAGACCTGGGGTTCGGCAATTACGCTGGGCACCCTCAACGTCTCTGCCATTATCTTGGCAGGACTGATTGGCTACAGCCTCGCTAAGAACGAGCGCTTCGATAACCCGCTTGCCTGCGTGGTCGTCGCCATCTCCGCTTTCGTTATCATGATGCCGCAGCAGATTACCGCCACGCTTGCCGCCACGAGCCCGCTGCTCACCGACAAGATCACCTCTGCCGAGGTCACGGGCGCCCTTTCGACTGCCAACACCGGTACCAACGGTCTGTTCGCGGCTATTATCATCGCCCTGCTCTCCGTCACGCTCTTCATCAAGATCTCCGGCGTCGAGAAGCTTAAGGTTAAGCTGGGCGAGGGCGTGCCCCCCGCGGTCTCCAACTCCTTTAACGTCATGATCCCGATGCTGCTCAACCTTTCGATCTTCGCAGTTGCCGCAGCGCTGCTCGCCGTGTTTGCCGGCACCGATCTGTGCACCATCATCTCCACGTGCATCTCCAACCCGCTCAAGAGCATCATGAACGCCGGTCCGTGGGCTGTTATCCTCATCTACACCCTTGCGAACCTGCTGTTCTGCGTCGGTATTCACCAGTCCACCATCTCTGGCGCTACCGTCGAGCCGATCCTGACCATGCTCATCGTCGACAACATGGCTACCTTTGCCGCCGGCGGCACCATCCAGCCCGACCACTACATGAACATGCAGATCGTCAACAGCTTCGCCCTTATCGGCGGCTCGGGCTGCACCCTCATGCTCCTGCTCGATACCTTCCTGTTCTCCAAGAACAAGGCTTCCAAGACCGTTGCTAAGATGGCTATCGTTCCTGGCCTGTTTAACATCAACGAGCCGGTTATTTACGGCTACCCCGTCGTGTACAACCTGCCGCTCATGATTCCGTTCGTGCTTCTTCCCGACCTGTTCATCGGCGCCACCTATGCCCTGACCTGCGCGGGTATCATCAGCCCTTGCATTGCCCAGGTGCCTTGGACCATGCCTCCCGTCATCAACGCTCTGCTTGCCACGGGCTTCGACTGGCGCGCTGGCGTGTGGCAGGCGCTCGAGCTTGTCATCGGCATGGCCGTCTACCTGCCCTTTATGAGGATCTCCGAGAAGGCCATTGCCAAGCAGGAGGCCCTTGCCGAGCAGAACGCCTAAACGTTCGTTTTCCCTTCCACCGTTGCGGGCGCCGGTACGCGGTGCCGGTGTCCGCGGCTCTCCTCTTGTGTTGAGGCACAGGGGGTGGGTACAGTAGCCACAAGGAATAAAACCAGTTGTCGTCTGCGCGCCGCGCAGTTATAAGGAGGAAACCATGAAGAAGATCATGCTTTGCTGCAATGCCGGCATGTCCACGAGCCTGCTGGTCCAGAAGATGCAGGCCGAGGTCGCGAGCCGCGGTCTGGACATTGAGGTCGAGGCTCGCCCCATGAACGAGGCCCACGATCACCTGGACGAGTGCGACATCTTGCTGCTCGGCCCGCAGATTGGCTACACCAAGGGCGATTTTGAGAAGGAGGCCGCCGGCCGTTTCCCGGTCGAAGTCATCAACATGGTCGATTACGGCCGCATGAACGCTGCCGGCATCATCGACCACTGCGTCAGCGTGATGGGCTAGGTGCAGCACATGGAGGATATGAACGAACTGCAGATGACCTGCTTCGAGATCATCAGCTACGTCGGCACCGCCAAGAGCATGTATATCAATGCCGTGCAAAAGGCCAAGGAGGGCGATTTTGACGCCGCCGAGGAACTTATCAAGCAGGGCGACGAGGCTTACAACGGTGGCCACGATGTCCATATGGGGCTCCTCAAAAAGGAGGCCAACGGCGAGCGCAACGGCGAGGCCCCGCTGATTCTGCTGCATGCCGAGGACCAGATGGCCGGCACCGAGACCATGCGCGTCATGGCCACGGAGCTCATCGAGGTCCATAAGCTGCTGCAGGCACTTCAGGCCTAGTCGGCGTTATCGCCGCGATGGACCGTGCGGTCCAACAGACAACACAGTCCCTTTGACGGGCGCCGGGAACCTCCGCCTCCCGGCGCCATTTTTCTATCAAGATTCAGATATAGGGGAGATCGATAGTGAGACGGGGAATGGAGTACAACCCGCGTTATTGCCAGATGCGCGAGTTTCAGCTCGAGCGCATGCTTACAATCGTGCGCGCGAACCAGGACGCTAAGCCGGGTGGCGTGGTGTTTTTTGGCGATTCGCTGACGGAGTTTTGCGACGTAGAGCGCTGGTATCCCGGTATTGGCGCCTATAACTGCGGCATCGGCGGCGGCACCTCTCAGGAGCTTTTGTGGATGGTCGACGAGAGCGTGGTCAAGTATCGCCCACGGGCTGTGGTGATTATGGTGGGCACCAACGACATGGGCAATACCCTCATGGGCTCGCCCAAAGACATAGCCTTCAACATTCGCGAGATCGTGGAAATGATTTTGGGCTGTCTGCCGGCATGCCGCGTGCTTGTGTGCTCGCCCACGCCCTGCATCGAGCGCCTGGAAGGCAGGGCGAGCGGCAAGGACGTGCTGCGCTCTAACGACCTGCTGGGTCGGGTTTTACCGCAGTGTCGCGATATGATCCGCGATGAACGGGTGGCTTTTGTTGACGTGACGCCTGCGTTTTTTGACGAGGATGGGCGTCAGCGCGAGGAATTGTACCGAGAGGGCGACGGCCTTCATATCAACGATGAGGGCTATCGCGCGCTGACGGGGATTGTGCGTCCCGCGCTCACCGAACTGCTGGCAAAGACGGATATGGACTAGAAGATAGCTATGAAGAACATTTTGCTTTGTTGCGGCGGCGGCATGTCAACGAGCCTGCTGGTGCAAAAGATGCAGCACGAGGCAGAGGGCCGCGGTTTGAAGATCGATATCGAGGCGCTGCCGGTGAGCGAGGCGTCAGATCATCTGGACGGCGTGGGCGTTCTGCTGCTTGCCCCGCAGGTAGCGTATGCGCGCGTGAATATCGAGGCCGACCTGGAGCGCGCGGGCGTGAAACTCGTGATGCTCGACATGCTCGATTTTGGTCGCATGAATGCGCCTAAGATTCTTGATCAAGCCATTGCTGCGATGGAGGGATAACGCCCCGGAACGGCCCATGCGCGGATGATGAACGCGTGCGGGCCGTTTTTTATACGATAGTTGTTTAAACATTTACTAAAAATGTGCAAGCTTGGCGGCGCGTTTTGTATGCGCGAGCGGTACCATACAGGCAATGCGCGTGTCCGCGATTCTGTGCCGCGGACCCAATTCTCGAAAGGCGGGCTCCCATGGAACCTAAGCAGTACTACATCGGCATCGACGTCGGCGGCACTTCGGTTAAGGAGGGCCTGTTCGATGAGGACGGAAACCTGCTTGCCAAGGCCAGCGTGCCCACGCCTCCCATCGTTGACGCTGCGGGCTTTGCCGCGGTGACCGAGGCGATCGACCAGGTGGTCGCCAAGGCGCAGATTCCGCGCGCCTTTGTGGCGGGCATTGGCCTGGCCGTTCCGTGCCCCATCCCGGCATCGGGCGATGCCAAGGTCAAGGCCAACATTGCCATTAACCTGCCCGAGCTGAGGATCGCCATTCAGGAGCACTGCCCCGACGCGGTCGTTAAGTACGAAAACGATGCCAACGCCGCTGCCATGGGCGAGGCCTGGCTCGGCTCTGCCAAGGGCGTGCAGAACGTCGTGATGGTCACCATCGGTACCGGCGTGGGCGGCGGCGTTATCGTTAACGGCGACGTGGTGTCGGGCGTTGTGGGTGCCGGCGGCGAGATTGGCCACATGTGCCTGAATCCCGACGAGGAGCGCACCTGCGGCTGCGGCGGCCATGGCCACCTGGAGCAGTATTCCAGCGCTACCGGCGTGGTGAGCAACTATCTTGCCGAGTGCGAGAAGGCGGGCGTCGACCCCATCGAGCTCACCGGCCCCTCCGATTCCAAGGACGTGTTCCAGGCCTGTCGCGAGGGTGACAAGCTCGCGCTAGCCGCGGCCGATACCATGGCCGACTATCTCGGTCGCGCTCTGGCGCTTATCGCCAACGTGGTCGACCCCGAGATGTTCCTGATCGGCGGCGGCGCATCCGCCTCGGCCGATGTCTACCTTGACAAGGTCCGCGAGCACTTTAAGCAGTACGCGCTTTCTGCCTCGCGCGAGACGCCCATTAAGGTCGCCTCGCTCGGAAACGACGCCGGCATTATCGGTGCCGCCTACGTAGCCCTGCGCGCCGCCGGCAAATAGCTGGTGCAAGGGGGACAGGTTACTTTGCACCAACATGGTGCAAGGGGGGGCAGACTTCCCCCAACGCTTGCCCCAAATTGCGCCGGTGCCCTTCCGTCCCCTAGGGTTCGGCGTCAGCGTGCTACCATAGCTACGTCCAAGTACACATATCAAGTGGAGGATATCCATGGCAAACGTTCTTGTCTTTGGTCACCAGAACCCCGATAACGACGCCATCATGAGCGCCGTCGTCCTGTCCCAGCTGCTCAACCAGGTTGAGTATGCCGGCAACACCTACGAGGCTTGCGCCCTTGGTCAGCTTCCGGCAGAGTCTGCCAAGCTGCTCGCCGACGCCAGCATTGCCGAGCCCCGCGTGATTGATTCCGTCGAGGCCGGTCAGCTCGTCGTCCTCACCGACCACAACGAGTCCGCCCAGTCCGTCGCCGGCCTTAAGGACGCCACGGTCTTTGGCGTCGTCGACCATCACCGCATCGGCGACTTCGAGACTGCCGGCCCGCTGCACTACATCTGCCTGCCCTGGGGCTCCAGCTGCACCATCGTCACCAAGCTCGCCGGCGTGCTCGGCGTTGAGCTTTCCGACGTTCAGGCCAAGCTGCTGCTCTCGGCCATGATGACCGATACGCTCATGCTCAAGAGCCCCACCACCACCGATGTCGATCGTGCCGTCGCCGCCAAGCTCGGTGAGCAGGTGGGCGTCGACCCGGTCAAGTTTGGCATGGAAGTCTTCCTCACCCGCCCGTCCGGCTCCTTCACCGCAGCCGAGATGGTCGGCAACGACATCAAGATGTTCGAGCCCGCCGGCAAGAAGCTGCTCATCGGCCAGTACGAGACTGTCGACAAGACCCGCGCACTCGGCATGATCGACGAGATTCGCAAGGCCATGCGCGCCTACGCCGCCGAGAAAGGTGCCGACGGCATCGTCCTGTGCATCACTGACATCATGGAGGAGGGCTCGCAGGTCCTGCTCGAGGGCGAGACCGAGGCCGCTCAGAAGGGCCTGGGCATTGCCGACGAGCACGACGGCGTCTGGATGCCGGGCGTCCTCTCCCGTAAGAAGCAGGTCGCTGCCCCCATCATGGCCGCCTGCTAGGTTTAGTTGACCAAACGCCACGACCGGACCGCGGACGCCCCGCGCTCCGGTCGTTTTTTGTGCACGGCGCCGCGTCGTCTCTTGGACAGGTATGCCCGTGCCGTTGAACAAATAATGTTCAACCTGTGGTTCCGCTTTTCGGCCACGCCTGCGTGCTTGTCGTGCAGGGTAGGCTAGATGCAAGCGTAATACGTTAGAGCGCGGCGCCGCCACTTGGGCGGGCCGTGCTTTTTTAAGACGGGAGCTTTCCCGTGAAAGGAGCCGCCCATGGCAGCAACTGAGCAGCTGTTCAACGTTCGTGAGCGCAAGCGCTTTGAACGTCACGACATCTGGGAGCGCATCGCCGAGAACGGCACGATTTCCGCCGCCGTCATGGTCTTCGCCGCCATCGCCGCCGTCATTTGCGCCAATACCGATGCCTACGAGGCCGTCCATCACTTTTTGGAGACCCCGCTGTATGTGGGTCTGGGAAACCTTACGGCCGGTCTCACCGTTGAGCTTTTCGTCAACGACTTCCTCATGGCGATTTTCTTTTTGTTGGTGGGCATTGAGCTTAAGTACGAGATGACGGTCGGCGAGCTCAAGAATCCGCGTCAGGCCATGCTTCCCATGCTGGCGGCCGTGGGCGGTGTCGTCGTTCCCGCCTGCATCTACCTGATCTTTAACCATGCCGGCGCGCACAACGGCTGGGCCATTCCCATGGCAACCGATATTGCCTTTGCGCTGGGCGTGCTGTCGCTTTTGGGCAACCGCGTGCCCAACGGCGTGCGCGTGTTCTTCTCGACGCTCGCCATCGCCGACGACCTGATCTCCATCGCCGCCATCGCCATCTTCTACGGTCAGAGCCCCAATCCGTTTTGGTTGGGCGCCGCCGCGCTTGTGACCTGCGCGCTCGTGTGGCTTAACAAGACGCAGCATTACCGCCTTGCCCCGTATTCGGTACTGGGGCTGCTGCTGTGGTTCTGCATGTTCAAGAGCGGCGTACATGCCACGCTTGCTGGCGTCATCTTGGCCTTTACCATCCCGGCCAAGTGTGGCGTCAAGCTCGATAGCCTCACCGATTGGCTGGGCGAGTGCCTGCCGCTGCTCGATGACCGCTACGATGATGAGGCACACATCCTGGGCCAGCATGACTTTACCGTCTCGACAACCAAGGTCGAGCGCGTCATGCACCGCGTGACCCCGCCGCTTATCCGCATGGAGCGTCTGATCTCCACGCCGGTCAACTTTGTGATCCTGCCGATCTTTGCGTTCGTAAACGCTCAGGTTCGCTTAGTGGGTGTGGACATGAGCACGCTGCTCACCGACCCGGTGACGCTCGGCGTGTACTTTGGCATGCTGCTGGGCAAGCCGATCGGCATCTTTGGTATGACGTTTGCCCTGGTTAAGCTTAAGGCCTGCGAGCTGCCGCACAATGTCAACTGGCACATGATTGCCGGCGTGGGCATTCTGGGCGGTATCGGCTTTACCATGTCGATTCTCATCAGCGGCCTTGCCTTCCCGACGGCCCAGTTTGAGGTTCTTGCAGCCAAGGCCGCTATTCTCGCCGGTTCGGTCACCGCAGCCGTGCTCGGCATGATCTACATGAGCGTGGTCTGCAAGCATCCCTCGCCCAAAGACGAGTAAGAGCGCGAAAACCGGCTCCAGAACCGATTCGGGCGCGTTCAAAATGCGGATTCGGGCGGTGCTTGCCGCCTGCCAGACACGCCAGTGGTCAAAAAACGCCGTTTGTGAGTACTGTCACAAACGGCGTATCATTTTAGGTGCGGAAAATAATGAACAAAGTTATAAGAACTGTACGTTAATGAGTGACCATCGACTTCCAATTTGGCGCTAGCTGACGGTGATTAGGAAGTTTCAAGTCGAGTTTTGCCGATTTCGACCAAGAATCGCTGCTACTAAAAAGGTAACAGTACTCATATTTGCCCTTTTTTGGCCACAAGCCCTAAAACAAGCCTCGCCAAGGTCGGGAAGCGGGCCAAATCGCCGGCCTCGAGGCTTATTCCACCGTTCCGTAGACGGCGCCCCAGCCGTGGGCGGCCAAGGCGGAGTTGAGCTGGTCGCAAAGTGACTGGCGGTCGTAGTAGCCGGGCGGCAAAAGGTTCACGATCTCCATGAGGTCGGGCGCCAGGTCCAAGATTTCGGCCTGTACGATCAGATCCAGGCGGTCGATGGCGTGGCGGTCGTAAAACAGTCCGTCGACCAGGCGCTGCAAGTCGCCGAATTCCTCGGCCTGAAACGATCCGTACTCCATAGTGCCTCCTTGGGCGCCCCACGCCGGCATGCGCGGCGATTCGTAATTGATTGCGATGAACTTAATCTATCACGGCTTCATAACGTTGCGACGATGGCGGTCTATACTTAGACGAACTGCAACGTACCGCTTCGCGAAAGGTCGCACCCCATGCAGACGATCTACCAGAAGATGGAAACCACCGAACTCGATGCCGCCATCGAGGCGCTCAAAGCCGAGGTCGCCGAGGTCAAGGCCAAGGGCCTGGCGCTCGACATGGCCCGCGGCAAGCCGTCGCCCTCCCAGGTGGACATCTCTCGATCCATGCTCGATATCCTCAATGCCGATGCCGATCTGCACGACGGCAATGTCGACTGCTCCAACTACGGCTGCTTCGAGGGCATTCCCTCGGCTCGCAAGCTGGCAGGGGAGTTCCTGGGCTGCCCCGCCGAGCAGACGCTCGTGCTGGGCTCATCGAGCCTCCTGATCGAGCATGACATCGCCGGCATGTTCTGGCGCTGCGGCTCGTGCGGCAGCGAGCCCTGGGATGCCTACGAGGCCGCGCACGACGGCAAGAAGGTCAAGTTCCTGTGCCCCGTCCCCGGCTACGACCGTCATTTTGGCATCACCACCGACCTGGGCATCGAGAACGTTCCCGTCGCGATGACCGACAACGGCCCCGATATGGACGAGATTGAGCGCCTCGTTGCCGCCGATGATTCCATCAAGGGTATCTGGTGCGTGCCCAAGTATTCCAACCCCACGGGCATCACCTTTAGCGAGGACACCGTGCGTCGCCTGGTCGAGATGCCCACGGCCGCGCCCGATTTTCGCATCTTCTGGGACAACGCCTACTGCATGCACGACCTGTACGACGAGACCGACGAGCTCGCAAACATCTTTGACCTCGCTCGCGCGGCGGGCACCGAGGACCGTGTGGTGGCCTTTGCCTCGACGTCCAAGATCACCTTCCCGGGCGCCGGCATCGGCTTTATCGGTGCGAGCCCCGCGGTTATCGCGGAGTTCTCCAAGCGCCTGAAGGCTGGCCTCATCAGCGCCGACAAGCTCAACCAGCTGCGTCACGTGCGCTTCCTTCCCACCATCGAGGCGGTTAAGGAGCACATGAAAAAGCATGCCGAGTTCCTGCGCCCGCGCTTTGAGGCCGTCGAGCGCAAGCTCACCGAGGGCCTGGGCGACACGGGCTGCGCCACCTGGACGCACCCCCGCGGCGGCTACTTTGTAAGCTTCGATGGTCCCGAGGGCTCGGCCCAAAAGGTCGCCGCGCTTTGCGCCGACCTGGGCGTCAAGCTCACGCCGGCCGGTGCCACTTGGCCCTATGGCAAGGACCCGCGCGACACCAACATCCGCATCGCGCCGAGCTATCCCACGGTCGAGGACCTGGAGGCCGCGCTCGATGTGCTGGTGCTGGCCGTCAAGCTCGTCGCTGCCGAGCTCGCGCGTGCCGAGCGCGCCTAACGCGCGGCTTCTCGTACTATCCGCACTTTCGATACATAAAGGAGCGTATACATGGATTTGGGTATTTCCACCAACCCCACGCCGGAGCTCTACAGCATCAAGGTGACCGGCGAAATCGATCTCTAACGCCGACAGCCTGCGTAACGCCATCGACCTGGCGCTCGAGCAGCCCACCGAGGCCGTTGAGCTCGACTTTGCCCAGGTGAGCTATATCGATTCGACGGGTATTGGCGTGCTCGTGGGCGCCGCGCACCACGCAGCCGATCACGGCAAGCGTTTTAGCTGCGTTAACGTGCAGCCTCCGGTGATGCGCGTGGTTCAGCTGCTGGGTGTCGACCAGGAGATTTCGATCACGGCCGCATAGGCCCTGCCCCAAAAGGGGCGTGCCGTTTGGCATATGTTTGTGATGCGCTCGGACGTTTTGGCGTCCGGGCGCTATACTTGACCGAATGAATAGACGAGTTCCGGCCGAATGGCGCGGTGCGGGCTCGACTCACATCGAGCCTTGGAGGTATGTGTGTTTGGTATTGGAGAGGGTGAGCTGGCAATCATCGTGGTCTTCGGCTTTTTGCTGTTTGGCCCGGATAAGCTCCCGCAGATGGGCCGCACGATCGGCCGTGCCATCCGTCAGTTCCGCGAGACGCAGGAAAAGATGACGGCCGTTGTTCAGTCCGAGATTATCGATCCGGTGAGCGAGGCCGCGTCGGCCCCGGTCAAGCCCAAGAAGACTGCTGCGACCGACGACGATTCCGATGCGGACGAGGATGCCGCCGAGACGGCAGCGCCCGCCAAGAAGGAGACCTTTGCCGAGCGTCGCGCCCGTCTTGCTGCCGAGAAGGCCGCAAGCGAGGGTGCTGCTGAGGGCGAAGGCGCTGTTGATGAGGCCGAGGGTACAGAGCCTGCTGCTGCCGTCGAGCCCGAGCCTGCTGCAGAGCCCGAGCCCGAGCCGGCAGAGCCCACGACGGCTGACCTCTACGCCCGTCGTCCCCGCAAGCGCAAGGCCGTCGTCGACCAGCTCGCTCGCGAGCTCGAGGTCGAGGACGATGCCGAGGCTGCTGCCGCCGACGCCCCGAAGGGAGGCGATGAGTAATGCCGATCGGACCTGCGCGCATGCCGCTCTTCGATCACCTGGGAGAGCTCCGTCGCCGCCTGACCATCGTGGTCGTTTCGGTGTTTGCCGCCGCCATCGTGCTGTACTTTGCCACGCCCGTGGTGCTCGATATTCTTGAGGACCCCATCCGCTCCTTTGTGCCGGACGGTAAGTTTTACATCACCACCACGCTCGGCGGCTTTGGCCTGCGCTTCTCGCTTGCCATCAAGATGGCCGTGGTCATGTGCACGCCCATGATCATCTGGCAGATTCTGGCATTTTTCCTGCCGGCACTGCGCCCCAACGAGCGCAAGTGGGTTGTGCCCACGGTGCTCGCCTCGACGGTGCTGTTCTTCCTGGGTGCCATCTTCTGCTACTTCATCATCATCCCGGCGGGCTTTGAGTGGCTCATCGGCGAGACCTCGGCTGTCGCTACGGCGTTGCCCGATCTGGAGAACTACGTCAACATGGAGCTGCTCTTTATGATCGGCTTTGGTGTGGCGTTTGAGCTGCCGCTCATCATCTTCTACCTGTCCGTTTTCCACATCGTGTCCTACGCGGCTTTCCGCAGCGCCTGGCGCTACGTGTACGTGGGCCTGCTCGTGGGCTCGGCTGTGATCACGCCCGACGGCTCGCCCGTTACGCTGGGCCTTATGTACGGTGCCCTGCTTTCGCTCTACGAGATCTCGCTCGCCATTGCCCGCGTGGTCATTACCGCGCGCGAGGGCAAGGAGGGCCTGTTCGTGAGCCGTCTGGACCTGTTCTCGGACGACGAGGACGACGAGGAGTAAAACGGTATGCACGAGGTTGGCATTGTCAACGGCATACTCGATACAGTGATTCGCGCGGCGCGTGGGGCGGGGGCCTCGCGCGCCGTTTTGGTAACGCTGCGTATCGGGGATATGACCGAGGTCGTGCGCGAGGCGCTCGACTTTGCGTGGGGGACGTTTCGCGACGAGGACCCGCTCACGCGCGGCTGCGAGCTTGCCGTGGAGGAGGTCCATCCACAAAGCGAGTGTCTGGACTGCGGTGAGGTCTTTGAGCACGACCGTTTCCATTGCCGTTGTCCCCAATGTGGCGGTGCCAACGTGCGTCTGCTGCATGGCCGCGAACTCGACATCGCAAGTATCGAGATCGAGACCCCCGACGATTAGCACGCTCGCCATCTAGCGATGGGGTATAAAAGGGCCAAAGTAAGGAGCGCTAAGTATGGCCGAGAAAACGATTGATATCGCGTCGCCGATTCTGTCGCGCAACGAGCGCCTGGCAGATCAGCTGCGTCAGCGGTTTGAGCAGACGAACACCTACGTGATCAATGTGCTGTCGAGCCCTGGCTCGGGTAAGACCACCACGATTCTGGGCACCAACGAGCGCCTGCGTGACAAAGCCAGCCTGCGCTGTGCCGTTATCGAGGGCGATATCGCCTCGGACGTCGACGCCATCACCATGAAGGAAGCCGGCATGCCCGCCATCCAGATCAACACGGGCGGCCTGTGCCATCTCGAGGGCAACATGATCATGGAGGCCGTCGACGCCTTCGACCAGGCCGTCGGTCTGGAGAACATCGACGTCATCTTTATCGAAAATGTGGGTAACCTGGTCTGCCCGGTCGACTTTGACCTGGGCGAGAACCTGTCCATCATGATCCTCTCGGTGCCCGAGGGCGACGACAAGCCCATCAAGTACCCGGGCATCTTCCAGCACGCCGGCGCGCAGCTGCTCAATAAGGTCGACGTGGCCCCGGCTTTCGATTTTGACATGGATAGGTATACTAAGACACTCGATGACCTCAATCCGCAGGCGCCGCGGTTTGCCGTGAGCGCGCGCAAGGGCGAGGGCATGGATGCCTGGTGCGATTGGCTCATCGGGCAGATTGAGCAAGCAAGGGCGTAAGTCGGCCGCCAAGAGGGCGGGCGCAGCCGCAGACACACGAGATAGGAGCCTCTTTTGAAGCTCATCATCGCTGAGAAAAACGACGCCGCGCGTCAGATCGCCGAGCGTCTGTCCACGGGCAAGCCCAAAAAGGACAAGGTGTACAACACCGCTATCTACCGTTTTGAGTGGAAGGGCGAGGAGTGCGTGACGATCGGCCTTGCCGGTCACATCCTGGCACCCGATTTTTGCGACAGTGTGCTGTTCGATAAAAAGTTGGGCTGGTATTCGGTCACGGAGGACGGCGAAATGCTGCCGGCCGATATGCCCGCTGGCCTGGCCCGCCCGCCGTACGACACCAAGCGCAAGCCGTTCCTTGCCGATGGCATTTCCATCAAGGGCTGGAAGCTCGAGAGCCTGCCCTATCTCACCTGGGCGCCCGTCATTAAGCTTCCGGCCGAGAAAGAGCTCATCCGCTCGCTTAAGAACCTCGCCAAAAAGTCCGACAGCGTCATCATCGCCACGGACTTCGATCGCGAGGGCGAGCTGATCGGTTCGGACGCCCTCAACAAGGTGCGCGAGGTGGCGCCCGACTTGCCGGTCGCCCGCGCCCAGTATTCTTCGTTTACCAAGGCCGAGATCACGCAGGCCTTCGATAACCTTGTCTCGCTCGACCAGAACCTGGCCGACGCCGGCGAGAGCCGTCAGCACATCGACCTCATTTGGGGTGCGGTGCTCACGCGCTACCTGACGCTCGCCAAGTTTGGCGGCTTTGGCAACGTGCGTTCCGCCGGCCGCGTGCAGACGCCGACGCTTGCCCTGGTGGTCGAGCGCGAGCGCGAGCGCATGGCGTTTGTGCCCGAGGACTATTGGCAGATTCGCGGCATGGGCGCCGCGCAAGGCGCTGCCGAGGACGATCGCTTTAAGATCGCGCACAAGACGGCGCGCTTTACCGACAAGGATGCTGCTGAGACGGCGTACGGTCACGTTGACGGCGCTACGACGGCAACCGTCGCCGCGGTGACCAAGCGCTCGCGTAAGCAGCAGCCGCCCACGCCGTTTGCGACGACCTCGCTGCAGGCTGCCGCCGCGGCCGAGGGCATCTCACCTGCGCGTACCATGCGCATCGCCGAGTCCCTCTACATGGCCGGTCTCATCAGCTACCCGCGTGTCGACAACACCGTGTATCCCGCGACGCTCGATCTGGGCGCCGTGGTGAGCGACCTGGCAAAGATCAACCCGGCGCTGGCGCCCGTGTGCAAAAAGGTGCTCGCCGGCCCCATGAAGCCCACGCGCGGCAAGGTCGAGACCACCGACCACCCGCCTATCTACCCCACGGGCGAGGGCGATCCGTCCACGCTCGACGGCGGCCAGCGCAAACTCTATGACCTCATCGCCCGTCGCTTCCTGGCAACGCTCATGGGGCCCGCGACCATCGAGAACACCAAGCTCGAGCTCGACGTCAACGGCGAGCCGTTCGTGGCTTCGGGCGACGTGCTCGTGACCCCGGGCTTCCGCGAGGCATATCCGTACGGCCTCAAGCGCGACGAGCAGATGCCGCCGCTTGAGCAGGGCGACACGGTCGACGTGTTCGACATTAAGCTCGAGGCCAAGCAGACCGAGCCGCCCGCGCGCTACAGCCAGGGCAAGCTCGTGCAGGAGATGGAAAAGCGCGGCCTGGGCACCAAGTCCACGCGCGCGAGCATCATCGAGCGCCTGTATGCCGTGCGCTATCTCAAAAATGATCCCGTTGAGCCGAGCCAGCTGGGCATCGCCATCATCGACGCGCTGTCGCAGTTTGCCCCGCGCATCACGAGCCCCGATATGACCAGCGAGCTCGACGGCGACATGACTCGCGTGGAGCGCGGCGAGGACACCGAAGAGCATGTCGTGACGCACTCGCGCGCGCTGCTGGCCGGCGTGCTCGACGAGCTGCTCAAGCATACGCAGGAGCTGGGCGACGCCATCAGCGACGCCGTCACGGCCGATGCGCGCGTGGGCGCCTGCCCCAAGTGCGGCAAGGACCTGGTTATGAAGACGAGCGCCAAGACCCGCGGCAGCTTTATCGGCTGCATGGGTTGGCCCGACTGCGACGTGACCTATCCGGTGCCGAGTGGCGTCAAGGTGAGCCCGCTCGAGGGCGAGGCCGCCGTGTGCCCCGAGTGCGGCGCGCCGCGCATCAAGTGCCAGCCATTCCGCCAGAAGGCCTTCGAGATCTGCGTGAACCCCACGTGCCCCACCAACTACGAGCCCGATCTTAAGGTGGGCGAGTGCAAGGTGTGTGCCGAGGCCGGACGTCACGGCGACCTGATCGCGCACAAGAGCGAGAAGAGCGGCAAGCGCTTTATCCGCTGCACCAACTACGATGACTGCGGCGTGAGCTATCCGCTGCCGGCGCGCGGCAAGCTCGAGGCGACGGGCGAGACCTGCCCCGAGTGCGGCGCCCCCATCGTGGTGGTCAACACGGCGCGCGGTCCGTGGCGTATCTGCGTCAACATGGACTGCCCGACCAAGGAGAAGAAGCCCGCCCGCGGTCGCAAGACCACAACCAAGGCGAGCACGGCAAAGAAGACGACGGCTAAGAAAGCCACTGCCGCCAAGAAGACGACCGCGAAGAAGTCGACTGCCAAGAAAGCAGCCGCCGACAAGTAACGGCGCAGTCGAAACATTGCCCAAAAAAACGAGCGAGGACCCCGCGATCCTCGCTCGTTTTTTTGACCGGCAGTTAGGGACGTTCCTTTTCTGCCGGCAGTTTAGGAACGTCCCTAACTGCCGGCTCGGGAACGACAAAGCGCTAGTTCACCTCGACGGGCTTGGCGCCGGGATAGCGCTCCTCAAAGTCTAGGCGGTACTTATTGTCATTGGTGCCCGCCACGTTGTCGCGCGACAGCGGCGCCACGATCTCATTCTTGTGGTCCGCAGGCTTGGCGTATTTCAGGCTGATCTCCCAGGCATCACAGATTGCGTCAATGCGGTGATCCAGGTCGTCGTACAGGGCGATGATATCCTTCCAGGAGCTGTAGTTCTTGGAGCTCGTCGGGACGTCCAGGTCCTCGACGATGTCGTAATACTGCTCGATGGTGTCCTCCGTGCGCTCGGCGACGTCGGCGAGATTTTGACGGGTGGTTCGATCCTCTTCCAGATAGTTGCCGTTGAAGTTCTGCGCGCAGCCACGGACCTGGCTGTCGAGATCTTCGAGCAGGTCGTAGTATTCGCTCAGGCGACGGTAGAGGTTCTGCTCGGAGAGCGTTGCTTCGCCGCCATCCTCGTCGTCATCGTCATCATCGTCGTACAGGCTGTTGGGATTGCCGAGAGGCTTTAGGTCATCGTCGTCGACGTCATGGTGCAGCTTAGCTACCTCGGCAGTCGTCTGCGTGGCGGCGTTGTCGAACGGTCTGATCGCAAAGAAGATGACCAGGGCGATGATGATCGCCACCAGCACAACGATAACGGCGATAAGCGGCCCGGTGCCGCTCTTTTTGGGAGCGGGGGTCTGTGGCGAAGCGGGCGCGTATGCGGGAGCCGGCTGCTGTTGGGGCGAGCCGCTCGCGACGGGTATGCGCTGCGTGGTCTCGACGGCCTCGGTCCTTGCGGCGGGGTCGGGGCTATAGGCGAGGGGGTCGTCCGCCTTGGCTTGCGGCGTATCAAGGGAGCCGGTCTGCTCAAAAGCGGGCTGGCTATCGCTCGCGGCTGTTTGCTCAACGGGTGCACCGCACGAGGTGCAGAACTTGGCATTATCTGCAAGAAGCTTGCCGCACGAGGCGCAATACCGAGACATTGCCACTCCTTTCGCCACATTTCAATGCAATACGACGATTATACCCAGCATCCAAAATTCCCCATCATACGTTGCGGTGAAATAGGGACTGTTTGGCGGTCTCAGAGCTTCAATCAGTCCCTATTTCACCGCAACTTTAGCCGGCAGTTGGGGACGTTCCTTTTCTGCCGGCAGTTTAGGATCGTCCCTAACTGCCGCCCTAATGACTAGGTTCGATTTGGGGTGCGCCGGACGCTGGGGTATCATGGCTTGGTTGATATATCTGCATTTACGCGCCTTGCAGGAAGGGGCTGCGCCCATGGCTTTTGAGCCTGCTCAACATAGCTTTATCACGCTCGAGGGCGTCGACGGTGCCGGCAAGTCCACGCAGGCGCGCCTGCTTGCCCGCGCGCTCGAGCTCGCTGGCCACCAGGTTGTGAGCCTGCGCGAACCGGGCGGCACCGCCATCAGCGAAAAGATCCGCGCCCTGCTGCTCGACCCCGCCAATATGGCGATGGGCGACACCTGCGAGTTGCTGCTCTACGAGGCTGCGCGTGCCCAGCTGGTGCACGAGGTCATAGACCCCGCCCTTGCGGCCGGCAAGGTGGTCCTGTGCGATCGCTTCTACGATTCCACGACCTGCTACCAGGCGTTTGCCGATGGCCTCGACCGCCAGATGGTGCGCGACGCCAACAACCTGGCCGTCGCGGGAACGCACCCGGCGCTCACACTCGTCTACCACATCACGCCCGAGCAGGCGGCGCTACGCATGGCAGCCCGTGGCGCGGCAGATCGCATGGAGGCTAAGGGCATGGCATTCCAGGAACGTGTGTACCAGGGATTTTGTGCCATTGCTGCCGAGGAGCCAAACCGCGTAAAGCTCATCGACGCCACTACGACCGTCGAGGAAGTTTTCGAGAAGACGGTCGAGCAGGTTCGCGCGTACGGTCTCGATATCCCCCAGGATGCTGTCGCCGCCGCGCTTGCCAAGGAGGCCGAGTAACATGGCCCCCGCTCAGGCAAGCCTGCTGGCCAAGCTCGACACCCAAGAGCGCGTGCGCGACTTTTTGACCAATGCCGTCGCCAGCGGCCGTGCATCGCACGCCTACCTGTTTTTGGGCGCCCCCGGCGCGGGCAAGCTCGATGCCGCGTGGGCGCTCGCCCAAGCCTTCCTGTGCGAGCAGGACGGCTGCGGCGCATGCGACAGTTGCGTGCGCGTCTCTCGGCATACGCATCCCGACGTGCACTATTACACGCCCGAGAGCGCCACGGGCTACCTTATTGCCCAGACCCGCGAGCTGCTCGATGACGTGCCGCTGGCACCCATTCGCGCCAAGGCCAAGGTCTACATCATCGACCGTGCCGAGCAACTGCGCGCCAACACCGCCAACGCACTGCTCAAGACACTCGAGGAGCCGCCCGAGGGCGTTATGTTCATCTTG
>CABMPS010000010.1 GCA_902388545.1 uncultured Collinsella sp. | reverse complement strand
TCCCAAAAAGACTACTTTGATTTTGTGTGCTGTGCGAAAGTTTGGGTAGTATAGCTATTCAATGCGGCGGGCTGCCGCGTGTTAACCGCTACGTACCGGAGGTGTTCCATGGTTCGTGTCGACATAGAGACCATCGTCATGGCCGCCGGTCCCGTGCCATCGCTTATCGTGCTTCGTGAGCGCAGCAGCAAATCGGACTCGCCCGCGCCGCTGCGTTCCCTTTCCATTCAGACTGGTTCGTTTGAAGCTGCTGCCATCAGCCGCGGCATCGATAGCGGCCGCGCCGAGCGCCCGATTACCCATGACCTGCTGCTCGATACCGTTGACGCCCTGGGTGCCAAACTCGAGCGCATCGAGATCGTTCGCGCCGAGCCGCCGGTGTTCTACGCGACGATCGTCGTACTGGTCGATGGCGAGGAGCGCAAGATCGACGCCCGCCCCAGTGACGCCATTGCCCTTGCCGTGCGCAGCAATGCTCCCATGTTTGTGGAGGACGACATCATGAATCGCTTGGGCACTGTTTCTACCCACGCCGAGGATGTCGACGACGAGCAGGAGTTCGAGAAGTTCGACGAGTTCGTCCATACGCTCTCCCCCGATGACTTCTAAATGCGGGGCGGCAGAGTTGCGGAGTGTTCGCTGATGGCCGGCGGTATGTCGGCTGAGGCGGCGGCCATTGCGCGCGAGGCCCAGATGCGCTCGGAGGCTTCTGAGGCGGCACGCATTGCCTATGTGACGCAGGCCCGCACGCTTCGCGAGCGCCGCGGCTCGTTTATCAAGATGGTTGTCGTCTCCGCCCTTGTCGCGGCTATCTGCTCGCGCCTTCGTGGTACAGTTGGTGCGCTTGGGTTTTCGATCTCTACGGGCCTCGTGATCTGGGGTGTGGTCGATGCGGTAATGCTGACCAACCAGATCAAGGTACTCGACAAGCGCGCGATGGATATGATGCGCGCCCGCGACGCTGCCGCCAAGATTGCTGCCGAGGCACAAGAACTGTAACGACGCCGGACTCGATGGGAAGGTCTAAAGATGGCACAGGATATGCAGGACGCCGCTAACGTCTCCGCCGAGCTCGACGCCATGGTGTGTGACCTGATTGGTGCGTTCTTGGACGACCTGGCCGCGGGCGAGAACCCGGGCGTGGTTGTGGCAATTGAGGACGCCGCTTCCAACCGTTATCTGGCCGCACTCGACGAAGATGGCGAAGAGGCGTGCCTCGAGGCGGCCACCAACTTTATCTCCGAGCATAAGATGGGTCTTAAGGACGAGGGTCTGGGCCGTATCGCCCGCTATGCCATTGGCTATACCGGCTGCGTCGAGATTGACGGAGGCTACCACGACGCTCTGCTCGTGAGCTTCTTTGAGACTACGCTCGAGAGCGGTTTTTCGGCATATGTGCTGTATGAGGGCATGGGCGCCGGCGATGGTTTTATGTGGAGCGACCCTGAACCTGCAGGTGAGGAAACCCCTCTCATCTAAAATCGCTAAAATAAACGAGTTTTCGGTAAAAGGCTCAATATTCCCGCTGAGCGTTGTATCGCTGGGCGGGCCGCATACGCGTGCCGTTTGTATATGGATAGAAGATAGGGGAACTACATGCGCGTAGACAATCTGAGGAACATCGCCATCATCGCCCACGTTGACCACGGCAAGACGACGATGGTCGACAAGCTCCTGCGTGCCACGGACGCCTTCCGTGCCAACCAGCAGGTCGAGGACCGCGTCCTGGACTCTAACGACCAGGAGCGCGAGCGCGGCATCACGATTCTCGCCAAGAACATCTCTATCGAGTACAAGGACGTCAAGATCAACGTCATCGACACCCCGGGCCACGCCGACTTCGGCGGCGAGGTCGAGCGCGTGCTGCGTATGGCCGACGGCGCCCTGCTGCTGGTCGACGCTTTTGAGGGTCCCATGCCCCAGACCCGCTTCGTGCTGCGTCACGCTATCGACACCGGCCTTAAGATCATGATCGTCATCAACAAGATCGACCGTCCGGGTGCCAACCCCGAGAAGGCCTACAACGACTGCCTGGACCTTATGGCCGACCTGGGTGCTACCGACGACCAGCTTGAGTTTGCCATGGAGCATGTCATCTACGCCAGCGGCGTCAACGGCTTTGCCCGTCATGATCCCGAGGACGGCAACATGGACATGTACCCGCTGCTCGACATGATCATCGACGACATGCCCGCACCCGAGGTTGACGAGACCGCTCCGCTGGCCATGCAGTGCGTGACCATCGACCACTCTAACTTTGTCGGCCGCATCGGTATCGGCCGCGTGTACTCTGGTGCCATTCACCAGGGCGACCAGATCCTGGTTGTCAAGAACGACGGCTCCAGCGCCACCGCTACCGTCAAACAGCTCTTTACCTTCGACTACCTGGGCCGTACCGAGTGCCAGGAAGTCGGCGCCGGCGACATCGCCGCCGTTGTCGGTATTGACCGCACCGATATCGGCGATGTCTACACCGACCCCGAGAACCCCGTCGAGCTCGAGCCCATCGAGATCGACCCGCCGACCCTGTCTATCGTCTTTGAGGCTTCGACCTCTCCGCTCGTCGGCCGCGATGGCGACATCGTGGGCGCCCGTCAGCTCAAGGAGCGCCTGTTCAACGAGGCCGAGAACAACGTGACCATGAAGATCGAGGAGCTCGAGGACAAGAGCGGCGTCGAGGTCTCGGGTCGCGGCATCCTGCACCTGTCCGTTCTGATGGAGTCCATGCGTCGCGAGGGCTTTGAGTTCCAGGTCGGCCGTCCCCGCGTTCTGTTTAAGAAGGACGAGAACGGCAACAAGATGGAGCCTGTCGAGCAGGCCGTCGTCGAGTGCCCGGACGAGTACTCG
The DNA here is from genome assembly GCA_902388545.1 of uncultured Collinsella sp. Lineage (GTDB taxonomy): Bacteria > Actinomycetota > Coriobacteriia > Coriobacteriales > Coriobacteriaceae > Collinsella. The sequence goes on along the minus strand of CABMPS010000010.1, from coordinate 18,343 downwards.
GGCAAGGTCGTTGAGGTCTTCGGCACCTCCGGTGGCATCATGACGAGCATGGATACCTCGGGCATCGTGACGCACCTTGAGTTTAAGATCCCGACGCGTGGCATCATGGGCCTTAAGAACCGCATCATGAACGTCACCCACGGCGAGGGCGTGTTCTACCACACCTTCCTGGAGTACGGTCCCTACGCCGGCGAGATCGGCAACCGCCAGAACGGCGCCATGATCTCCATGACCACCGAGAAGGCCGTTGCCTACGCCCTGGGCACGCTGCAGGAGCGCGGTCAGCTGTTTGTTGAGCCGGGTACCGAGTGCTACGAGGGCATGATCGTGGGCGAGCGCAGCAAGGCCGGCGACATGGTCGTCAACATCGCCCGCACCAAGAACCTGGGTAACCAGCGTTCCTCGACCTCCGACATCTCCGTGCAGCTGGTGCCGCCTCGCACCTTCTCTCTGGAGGAGGCGCTGGAGTACATCGCCGACGACGAGCTGGTGGAGATTACTCCCAAGAACATCCGCCTGCGCAAGCGTCTGCTCAACGCCACCGACCGTAAGAAGGCAGCCGTCCGCGCCGGCCAGGTCAACAAATAAGCGCTGGGGCTTATAACTGCCAATAAGAAAGGGCGTCGACCGCAATGGTCGGCGCCCTTTTTGGTGCAATGGGATCAGGTTGCTTTGCGCCACCACAAAGGTGCCTGGCCCTTTTGTGGTGGTTGGCGGCTAGGCGGTGGGGAGTCCTGGCGTGTTAGCCGGCTGCTGCGGCTTGAGGTGGGCGTTGCGCCAGATGATCTGGATGGCGTAGCCGAGCGTGAAGACGAAGACTACACCGCTGACAAAGTTGCCCATAAGAGGAAGTGCCGTGAGTGCGCCCGCGACGATACCGCCCACGGCGGCCATGGCGTAGCGGTTTTGGTTGTGTCCGACCATGCGCGCGACCGCGGTGCCCGTAAATGCCGCCGAGACCAAAGCGATGCCGATGACGCCGCACATGAGGGCGGCGGCGAGCGACAGGCCTGCAATCGAGATGATGAGCAGCAGCACGGCGGGAGCGACGGCGACCGTGCCCAGAAGACCACTTACCCACAGCGGCATGGGACGCTGATGGAGCATGCCGGCAGCGCTGGCGGTTGCGCGTGGAAAGACAAGCTCAAGCAGGATGGCGACAAAGCAGGTGGAAAGCGCCGCGGCAACGATGCCGCCGATAATGTCGTTGGCCGTAGAGGTGTTCTCGTTCTCGGTCCGGTCGATCTTGAGAGCTCCGACCTGGGCGCCCTCGGCCCGCTCGGGGTCCTGTGAGACGTGGGCGTTCACCGTGCCGGTGATGCGGGCGTTTTTACCCAGGATGAGCTTGTCGGCCCAGACCTCAACATCGCCATCGACGGTGCCGTCGATGGTTACGGTGTCGCCGGCAAGCGCCGCCGATTTGGCGGAGCCGCGCAGGGCGACCGTTTCGCCTGCCGCGTAAAAACAGTTGGCGGTGCTGCCGGTGTTGAGCACGACGTGCTGGCCGGCCACCGTGACGCTGCCATCGATTGCGGTTTTGGCGATATCGATGGTGCGTGCCGCCAGACGAACGGCGCCGCCTACGGTGCAATCGCGAATCGACAGGTTCTCACCCGCCGCGATAATATCGCGGCCGATGGAGGCGTCGTCTAGGTTGAGACTTTGGCCGGCCCAGTACAGGTCGCCTTCGATACCGGACGGAGTTGAGTCAACTTCGGTTGCGAGCACGTTTCCCGCGGTGTCGGTGCCGGCGAACGACACCGTGGGAAGTGCGGTGAGCGCGAGCGCAATCAGCGCGAATAGGATGGTGATGCGGGCCTGCGCTTTGTGGCGCCGGATCGACGGTACTTGGTTGCAAGGCATAGTGGATCCTTCGTTAGATACTCGACAGGTATCTAACAGGGTACCCAACGCGCGGGCGCTCTAAAAGAATCTCTCGGTTGCATTTCGAGGGGTTGTGCTGTGCTACCTACTTTTTACGGTGCAAAAAGCGCGCGATGTCTTCCTCGGTAGGGCTTTTAATGTCAAAGCGCAGTGATAGCCAACGCAGCCCCATGGTCACCACAACGCATACGACCAGCGCGGCAACATTGCTCATGAGGCCGCTCATGACGAGGGCTACATAGCTTGCCGATCCGGCGATGGCCGCGATGGCATAGAAGTTGGTGCGTTGGAAAATGCCCGGGACCACGCCCATAAAGCCGTCGCGCAGCATGCCGCCGCCCACGGCGGTAAAGAAGCCCATCATGATACATACGGCGGGCGCAAATCCGTACACCAACGCCTTGTCCGCGCCGGTTGCTGCATAGATGCCGACCGAGATGATGTCGAGCAGGGGAATGAGTTTTTCGGGCTTATCGACGATTGCCGGGAAGATATAGATGATGGCGGCTGTGGCGATGGAGAGCGGTAGTGCCATGGGCTGGTTGAGGATGTAGACGTTGCCGACCTGGAGCGTCATATCGCGCAAAAGACCGCCGCCCAGACCGCAGACCACCGCGAGCGCGACCGCGCCCACCAGGTCGAGCTTGTGCTCGCGAGCGACCAGCACGCCCGAGATCGATGCCGCGACAACGGCGAACATCTCGAGCCAAAATGGGATAGCGACCATGGCATCCGAGGCGTGTGAAGTAACAGTCATAGCGGCGACGACGGGCAAGATGGGGTCCTTTGGATTACGGATTTGGACAATGCCCGTACATAGTACATGTTCGGCGCCGATTGTGACCCTATTGCTCGGCAAACGGTCGGGACTGGGTGGGGGCGTAGGTACCATGTTTGGGGATCTGGGTCGATGCTGAACGCGATGGGGGCGTGGTTGAATAGGAGGGATGTCTAAGTTTTGAGCAGCGCTCAAAACTTATCCGGTCGGCTTACGCCGACCGCGCTGCGCTAAAAACGAGCCACGGGCGCGTTTTCTTTACGCTTTGCGCCCTGGCGGGTTCGAATCCCTCCTCCTTCGCCGTATTTGTTTGTAAGGGACTCAAAACAAAAAAGCTCCCGTTGCTGGGAGCTTTTTCAACCAAAATGGCGGAGGAGGAGGGATTCGAACCCTCGTGACCTTATACAGGCCAAACGGTTTTCGAGACCGCCGCATTCAACCACTCTGCCACCCCTCCGCGTGGGGTAAAAACAAACGACGAGGACGGCACTGCTTTGGAATTAACTGGCGGAGAGTCAGGGATTTGAACCCTGGAGACGCTTTTGACGCCTACACGATTTCCAATCGTGCTCCTTCGGCCACTCGGACAACTCTCCGTTAAATGCGAAAGTCAGTATACACGAGGAATCGCAAAGTGCAAACAGAAAAGTTGGCATTTTTTGAAACGCTTGGCTTCGTGACGGGATCTAGGAGGCCAAAAACGGGCTCTGACCAGCATGACTGCATGCGGCAAATTGTTCAAAATAGGTATTTATAGACGACGCGGCAGCAATTTTAAAAATCTTTGGACGGTGTTGTGAACCACTGGTATGCATTTCGCGACCACAGCCTTGCAGTTGCTGACCTGCAGTTTGATTCGGTTTGTCCCCGCAGCGCCGTATCTTGTCCACAAATCCGTCAAGCATTTGGTCAGCATTTGGTTGGAAGACGCATGAAGTGCCGTGCGAATATGGACATATGTGGAGGTCATGAGGTTGTAGCTGCATATTCTTGCAGCCTGGGAGGTAGATAGATATTATTACCAAGTCTTTTCCTGCTTCAGGCGCACCTTCACGACCTGAAGCCACATTTGCCCAGAGGAGGTGACAATATGAAGGCTTATGAACTGCTGTTCTTTGTTGACCCGTCGCTCGACCCCGAGACTCGTCTCGCTGTTATGAAGCGTATCGATACCACGATCGCTGAGGGCGCTGGCAAGGTCGACTCCGTTGACGAGTGGGGCAAGCGCAAGCTCGCCTACGAGATCAACGACCTCACCGATGGTGACTACACCCTCATCAACTTCCACGCAGATCCTACCCAGATCGCCGAGCTTGATCGCGTCCTGCGCATCACCGACGCCGTGGTCCGCCACATGATCGTCCGTCGCGACGACCAGGAGTAAGACTGTCGTTTTGGACTGGGCTTGTGCCCCAAGAGGAAGTAGTGAGTTATGAGCATCAATCGAGTGAACATCACCGGTAACCTCACCCGCGATCCCGAGCTGCGCGCCACCGCCGGCGGAACCCAGGTTCTGTCCTTTGGCGTCGCCGTGAACGATCGTCGCCGCAACGCGCAGACTGGCGAGTGGGAGGACTATCCCAACTTTGTCGACTGCACCATGTTCGGCACGCGCGCCGAGGCCGTGAGCCGTTTCCTGGCAAAGGGAAACAAGGTCGCGATCGAGGGCAAGCTGCGCTACAGCTCTTGGGAGCGCGACGGCCAGCGCAGGAGCAAGCTTGAGGTCATCGTCGATGAGATCGAGTTTATGAGCTCCCGTGGTGGCCAGGGTGGCTACGATCAGGGCGGTTACGCCCCCGCAGCTCCCGCGCCCGCAGCACGTCCTGCCGCACCGGTGGCTACGCCGCCCGCGGTCGACGTCTACGATGAGGACATCCCGTTCTAAGGGTTGTTCACCTATTTTTGAGTGAGAGGCGGCTCCGGCACGCCGAAGTTGCCAAATGAAAGGTATTTTGACATGGCTAATGATTATTCTGCACGTCAGCCGCGTCGTAAGTACTGCCAGTTCTGCAAGGAGAACACTGAGTTCATCGACTATAAGGACACTCAGCTTCTCCGTAAGTACATGACCGACCGTGGCAAGATCAAGCCCCGTCGCGTCACTGGCGCTTGCACGCAGCATCAGCATGACATCGCCAACGCCATCAAGCGCGCCCGCGAGATGGCTCTCCTGCCGTACACCGTCCCCGTGGTTTCCTCTCGTGGCAACCGCGACCGCGGCTAAGAAGGGAGACGCATCATGAAGGTTATTCTTCTCGATGAGATCAAGGGCAAGGGCGGCGAGGGTGACGTCGTAGAGGTCGCTCAGGGTTACGCTGAGAACTTCCTGTTCCCCAAGAAGCTCGCTGTTGCCGCCACCAAGGGCAACCTCAAGCAGCTTGACGAGCGTCGCAACAACATCGCCAAGCGCGAGGCCGTCCGTCTGGCTACCGCCAACGAGACCAAGGCTGCCTTCGAGGGCAAGCAGGTCACCGTTGACGTCAAGGTCGGCGACGAGGGCATCCTCTTTGGCTCCGTTACCGCCGCTATGATCGCTGACGCCATCAAGGATCAGCTCGGTATGGACATCGACCGCAAGCGCGTCGAGCTCGGTAAGCCCATCAAGGTTGCCGGTGCCCACACCGTCGCTATCTCGCTGTACCGCGAGATCAAGGCCGAGGTTGTCGTTCTCGTCGGCGTTACCGCCGAGGAGCTCGCTGCCGAGGCTGAGGTTGAGGAGACCGCTGAGGTCGCCGAGGCCGAGACCGCCGAGGTCGAGACCGAGGCTGCTGCCGAGTAGCATTTGCTGCAACGCAACAATCTTGTTCTAAGAAGGGCGCTCTGGGAGACCAGGGTGCCCTTTTGTTTTCTACGCTCGGCGAGCGCCATGGCAGGCGTTATGGTGAAGTCCCAATTGCGGGACCGTTCATCCGTTTGGTTCGGTGATGATTGCCGGCGCGCGGTCCGTTTTGGGACCGTGGCTGATACTATGGATGCTCGCAAGCGATATGAATGAGGATGCTCATGGCATACGACGATAGGGAGACGGGGCTGACGGTCGAGGACCGTGGCTCCAAGTTGGGTCTCCCTCAAAACCAAGATGCAGAGGCCAATGTACTGGCCGCCATGCTGCTATCGCCCGAGGTGGTCGAGGAGGCCCAGGTCGAGCTGCAGCCCGATGACTTCTACCGGCCCATTCATAAGACCATCTATACCGCGATGGTCGATATGTACAACAGCCGCATTCCCATCGACTCCATCTCGCTGATCGATTACCTGCGAAGCATCAACAAGCTCGATGCCGTGGGCGGCGAAGCGTACATTTTGGAGTTGATGGGTCAGACCCTGTCGCTCGTCAACTGGCAGCACCATGCCGCTATCGTTCGCCGCGATTCGATGCTGCGTGAGCTGATCGGCGCCACCAACGAGATCAACGCGCTGGCATACAACGCCCCCACCGACACCAAAGAGGTCGTGGAGCTGGCCGAGAGCAAGTTGCTCAAGGTCACGGCGCGCGAGGTCAAGTCGAGCTACAAGACGCTGACCGAGTTTATGGTCGAGGCCTATAACGAGGCCGAGGAAGTGTGCCAGGCCGGTGGACAGGCCGCGGGCGTGCCCACGGGCTTCCCGTCGCTCGACCGCATGCTCATGGGTTTTCGCGAGGGCCAGCTCATCATCATCGGCGCCCGCCCTGCTGTGGGTAAGACGTCGTTCGCCCTGAACCTGGCGCTCAACGCCGCCGCCGCCGGTTATACCGTCGGCTTCTTCTCTCTGGAGATGTCGGGCAAGGAAATTGCCCAGCGTCTGATTTGCGCCTACGCCATGATTTCGATCAGTGACTTCCGCATGGGCCGCATTAGCCCCGAGCAGTGGGCCAATATCAACGAGGCCACGCAGACCTTGTCCAAGCTCGATATTCTGATTGACGATACGCCCGGCACCACAGTGACCGAAATTCGCGCCAAGAGCCGCCGCATGCTCCACAACAAGGAGAAGGCCATCATCATCCTGGACTACCTGCAGCTGGTGAGTCCTCCGCCGGGACGCCGCTCCGAGAGCCGTACCGTCGAGGTCTCCGAGATGTCGCGTGGTCTGAAGATCATGGCCAAGGAGCTCAAGATCCCGCTCATCGCGCTGTCGCAGCTCTCGCGTCAGGTCGAATCCCGTACCGGCAAGCGCCCGCAGCTTTCCGACCTTCGTGAATCGGGCTCCATCGAGCAGGACGCCGATATCGTTATGTTCTTGGACCGCTCCGCCGACGAGGCCGAAGCCTCGCGCGACGATCGACCCGACGAGGGCGTTACGCGTATCGTCGTGGCCAAGAACCGTTCGGGCCCGATTGGCGACGTCGACCTGATGTTCCTGCCGGCATCCACTAAGTTCTATGAGCTTGATGGGGCACATGCCGAGGAGTAGGACAGGCGCCCGTTGCACGGGTATACTGGGAATGTTTTGTGCTTCTGCGTGCCGGCGTGGCGCGTAGACAGTCCATGAATGTAAGGAGTAAACATGCCGTCAACCGTTTTGGTCGGTGCCCAGTGGGGCGATGAGGGCAAGGGTAAGATCTGCGACCTGGTCGCCGGCGACTTCGATGCCGTCGTGCGCTACTCGGGCGGCAACAACGCCGGCCACACCATCGTCGTCAACGGCAAGAAGTACGGCCTGCACCAGGTGCCCTCCGGCATCATGTATTCCGACCATGTGTCGGTGATCGGTAACGGCTGCGTCGTCAACCCCAAGGTTGTCCTTGAGGAGATCGACATGTTCGAGGCCGACGGCATCACCACCAAGAACCTCAAGATTAGCGGCAACGCGCATGTCATCATGCCGTACCACATCGACCTGGATGGCGCCTTTGAGCAGAAGCTCGGCAAGAAGAACATCGGTACCACCAAGCGCGGTATCGGTCCGTGCTATCAGGACAAGATGGCCCGCATTGGCCTGCGCATGCAGGATATGCTGGACGAGACGCTGTTCCGCGACAAGCTGGAGACCGCTCTCGCCCGCGTGAACCCCGAGCTCGAGCTCATCTACAACCTGCCCACCTACACCGTGGACCAGATTTGCGACGAGTACCTGCCGATGGCCGAGCGCCTGCGCCCCTACATCACCGAGACGAGCCTGCTGCTCAACAACATGATCGATGAGGGCAAGGACCTGCTGTTTGAGGGCGCCCAGGCGACGTTGCTCGACATCGACCACGGCACCTATCCGTACGTGACGTCTTCCAACTGCACCGCCGGCGGCGCCATCACCGGCTCCGGCGTGGGCATGAAGAACGTCGACCGCGTGCTGGGCGTCATGAAGGCCTATATCACCCGCGTCGGTTCGGGCCCCATGCCCACCGAGCTTTCCTATGAGTCCGAGGCCGGTCACACGCTGACCGAGGAGGGCTATGAGTACGGTGTGACCACCGGTCGCCGTCGTCGCTGCGGCTGGTTCGACGGCCCCATCGCCAACTACGCCTCACGCGTCAACGGCCTCACCGATATCGCCCTGACTAAGCTCGACGTGCTTTCGGCCTTCGACACCATCAAGGTGTGCGTGGCCTACGACGTCGATGGCGAGCGCTACACCAGCGTGCCCGAGCATCAGGTGCGCTTTGAGCATGCCAAGCCCATCTACGAGGAGCTCCCCGGCTGGAAGTGCGACATCACCGGTTGCCGCAGCTTTGATGAGCTGCCGCAGGAGGCTCAGGACTACGTGGCGTTTATCGAGGATCTGGCACACACCCGCGTGACGTTCATTGGCGTCGGCGCCGGTCGCGAGCAGATCATCAACCGATTCTGGAAGTAATCGGGACTATTTGGTTATTGCGATATACCCCTTTGCAGCCCAAGCGGGCGGCCGAGGGGTATATTTGCTTGCAAAGGGCTCGCGCGGAGCGGGCCATTCATCCATAGAGGAGGCACCCTTGAAGGCGGACACTCAAACCATCGACATCCTGTTGTTGGGCAGCGGCGGCCGTGAGCATGCTTTGGCAGCTAAGCTCGCAGCATCACCGCGCGCCGGCAAGCTCTACATCGCGCCGGGCAACGGCGGCACCGCGAGCTGCGGCGAGAACGTTGTTCTCGACGACTGCGATCCTGCGGCCGTGGCGGCGTTTGCGCAGAGCCACGGATGCGGACTTGTGGTAATTGGCCCCGAGGCTCCGCTCGTGGCGGGCGTGGCCGACGCCGTGCGCGCGGTGGGTATTCCCTGCTTTGGCCCGGGTGCCGAGGGCGCCCAGATGGAGGGCTCTAAGCTGTTCTCCAAGCAGCTCATGGAGCGCGCGGGCATTCCGACGGCAGCCTACGGCTCGTTTACCGACGAGGCTTCAGGTTGTACAACGCGGTACGGGACGTCATGCTTATGTGCGTGAGCAGGGCGCTCCGCTGGTCGTCAAGGCCGACGGCCTTGCCGCGGGCAAGGGCGTTATCGTGGCGACCGAACTTGAGCAGGCCGAGGAGGCCGTGCGCGAGTGCTTTGGCGGCACCTTTGGCGATGCCGGCAACACCGTGGTTATCGAGGAGATGCTGACCGGCCCCGAGTGCTCGCTTTTGGCCTTTACCGACGGCAAGACCGTGCGCCCCATGGCCACCTCGCAGGACCACAAGCGCGCGCTCGAGGGCGACAAGGGCCCCAACACCGGCGGCATGGGTGTCTACAGCCCGGTGCCCATCGTGACCGACGAGGAGCACGCCACCATGGTGAAGGTCATGGAGCAGACCGTTGCCGAGCTTGCTGCCGAGGGCATCGACTACCGCGGCTGCCTGTACGGCGGCTTTATGCTCACGCCCGCCGGCCCCAAGGTGCTGGAGTTCAATGCCCGCTTTGGCGACCCCGAGACGCAGGTCGTGCTGCCGCGCCTTAAGAACGACCTGGTTGAGATCATGCTGGCCTGCGCCAACTGTGAGCTCGATCAGATTGAGCTCGACTGGCGCGACGAGTGGGCCGTGGCCGTTGTCCTGACGAGTGCGGGCTATCCCGGCAGCTACGAGAGGGGCAAGGTCATCGCCGGTATCACCGATGCCGAGGCCATGGAGAACGTGACCGTGTACCACGCGGGCACTGCTGTGGTGAACGGCCAGCTCTTGACCAATGGTGGTCGCGTGCTTGCCGTGACCGCTCTGGGCGACACGTTTGAGAACGCTCGCAACCTTGCCTACGAGGCTTGCGAGAAGATTGATTTTGAGGGCAAGACCCTGCGTCACGACATCGGCCTGCGCGCGCTGCGCGGCCGCGACGCCTGGGATGCCTAAAATCCGAGAGGAATGAGACGGATGGACGAGAAGAACGAAGAGCTCGTGGACGCGCAGATCGTCGAAGAGGACAGCCGCATGTATGGGCACGCCGAGGGCGAGCCTGGTGGCGAGGTCGCTGACGAGCCGGCGCTGGTGCTGGGCGACGACGACCCGCACGATGCCGAGCTGCACGAGAAGATTCTTTCGGAGGAGTGCGCCTGGAAGGGCAAGATCCTCGACGTCCACCGTCTTGAGGTTGAGCTGCCCAACGGTCGCCGCAGCGCCCGCGATATCGTTCGCCATCCGGGTGCGGCGGCCGTTGTAGCGCTGACCGAGAGCGGCAAGATCGTACTGGTGCGTCAGTACCGCACCGCTATCGACCGCGTGACGGTCGAGATTCCCGCCGGCAAGCTCGATCCAGGCGAGGACCCGCTCGATTGCGCCAAACGCGAGCTGCATGAGGAGACGGGCTTTAGGGCTGATCGCATTCGCTTTTTGACGTCGATTGTCACGTCCTGCGGTTTTTGCGACGAGATCATTCACATCTACTTGGCTACCAAGCTGGAGTTTGATGCGCCCAACCCCGACGATGACGAGTTTGTCAACGTTGACCTGGTGCCGCTGCACGAGCTGATCGACGCCGTGCTCGACGGCAAGATCGAAGACGCCAAGACCGTCGTGGGCGCCTTGGCCTGCGATAGCATCGCGCACCGCTTGGGCGGGACCGAACTTTAACGAGTGGGGATAGCCCTGGGACAAGTACTGCTGATTGCTTTGTCCCAGGGCCTTACGTTGCTGATATTTCTTTGAGGATCACATGCTGAAGAGGTTTCTTTCGTATTACGAGCCCCAGATGGGGCTTTTTGTTGCTGATACTGTTTGTGCTCTGGTGCTTGCCGCCATTGACCTGGCGTTCCCCATTATCCTGCGCAATTTGACCGGTGGGCTCTTTACTCAGGGTCAGGCTGTCATTATGCAGGCGCTCGGCATGATTGCAGTGGGCTTGGTGCTGATGTATGCCGTCCGCTGCGCCTGCCGCTATTTTGTGAGCTATTGGGGCCACGTGATGGGCGCGCGCATGGAGTCCAAGATGCGCGAGGACCTGTTCGACCAGTATGAGCGCTTCAGCTTTGCGTACTTCGACCGCAACAGCTCGGGCGACATGATGAGCCGCGTGGTCAACGACCTGTTCGATATCTGCGAGGCGGCGCATCACGTGCCCGAGTGGATCATCATCTGCGGCATCGAGATTATCGGCTCGTTTGTGATCCTCTTTACCATCGCCCCGGTGCTGGCGCTTGCCATGGCTGTGGTGACAGCAGCGTTTGCGGTCATCATGTTTTGGCAGAACATGCGCATGCGCGAGGTCTTTAGCGACAATCGCAAAAAAATCAGCGGCATCAATGCGCAGCTGCAGGATTCGCTGGCGGGCATGCGCGTGGTCAAGAGCTTTGCCAATGAGGAGACCGAGCGCTCTAAGTTCCGCGCCTCCAACAATCGCTACCTTTCGTCCAAGGAAAACATGTATCACGCCATGGGCGTCTATACTGCGACGTATGGCCTGCTCTCGGCCGTGCTGTACGTGATCGTGGTGCTGCTGGGTGGTTGGCTCGTTGCCCAGGGTCAGCTGCAGGCGGTCGATATGGCAACCTTCGCGCTCTACATTTCGCTGTTCTGCACGCCGCTCGAGACACTCGTCAATTCGGCCGAAATGTATCAGAAGGCCATCGCTGGCTTTAAGCGTATGGACGAGGTGCTCTCGACCGCGCCGGATATCCAGGACAAGCCGGGCGCCACGGATCTGCAGGTGACCGCCGGCGCCGTGGATTATCACGACGTGTGCTTTAACTACGAGGACGTTGAGCTGGGCGAGGGTGATGCCGAAGAGCGTCCCGTTATCGACCATATGAATCTGTCCATCAAGCCCGGGCAGACCATCGCTTTGGTTGGCCCTTCGGGCGGTGGCAAGTCCACGACCTGTTCGCTGCTGCCGCGCTTTTATGACGTGGCTGCCGGATCCATTAGCATCGACGGCCAGGACGTGCGCGATGTGACGCAGCAGAGCTTGCGCCGCGCCATCGGCCTGGTGCAGCAGGATGTCTACCTGTTTGACGGAACAATCGGCGAGAACATCGCCTACGGCAAGCCGGGCGCTACGGCAGAAGAGATCGCCGAGGCCGCCCGTCGCGCCAACATCGATGCCTTTATCGAGTCGCTTCCACAGGGCTATGACACGGTCGTGGGCGAGCGCGGCAGCCGTCTTTCGGGCGGACAGAAACAGCGCGTTGCCATCGCGCGCGTGTTTCTCAAGAACCCCAAGATCCTGATTTTGGACGAGGCGACGAGTGCTTTGGATAACGAGAGCGAGGAGGCGGTGCAGGAGTCACTCGAAGAGCTGGCACGCGGCCGCACCACGATTATCATCGCCCATCGTCTTTCGACCATTAAGCATGCCGATGAGATTGCGACCGTTGAGCATGGTCGCGTTGTGGAGCGTGGCACGCACGAGGAGCTTCTCGCCCGTGACGGCACCTATGCCCGTTACTATCGAATGCAGTTCGAAGGTGCGCGTGCGCACGAGCTCGACTGATTGATATGACAGGAAGTTTATGGCTGACAAGAACCCTTTGACTCCGGAAGAAGTGACGGAGTTATTCTCCGAAATCGATGCATCCGGCGTCTTGGATCCCACGCTTGCCAAAAAGCGAACCGAGCGCATGCGTGAGAAGGAGGCTGCGGCCAAGCGCGGTGACAAAGCGGCGCTAGCGCAGCTGCGCAGCGAGGACCGCGCGAGCCAGGCAAAACATATCGACCCGCTGTCCGAGGACGATCCTTCGGGCTCGCAGGTGAGCCATACCATTACGAAGACCGCGATGGCCGTGGTCATCGGTATTCTGGTGCTGATCGTGGGCATGCAGATCGGCTACGGCGTGATGCGCCGTCTGAATACCGCCAACCTGTCCGAGAGCGTTTCGGTGGATACCGTTTCGACGGCGCTGAAGGGCGGCCTTGAGTGGGGCAACGGCTTTACGCAGTTTCCGCTCGATTTTACCGTCGACGAGGCCGATGAGCGCACGGGCACGGTTGAGGTGACGGTGTTGGACACGTCGTCTGCCAATGAGCTCGAGCTGCTGTCCAACGGGCAGATCCAGGCCGCGGCGCTTGCGACCAACGCGCTGCTCAACGATAAGATCGACCGCGTGGTGTATAACGTTCACGCCTATATCGACGAGGATAGCAACATTCAACACGATTCCTTTTTTGGCATGTTCCCCGCGCGGGGTCATCAGAGCGCCATTTTGACGTTCGTGTGGACCAAGAGCTCATCCAACGTCACGAGTATCGACTGGAAGATGCGCATCGTAAGCATGGACGACACCATTGCCGAGCGCATTCAAAAACAGGTGAACTCGGTTTCGTCGCTGATCGAGGACCCGGTGGTGAGCCAGACCAAGATTGACGAGGAAAAGGCCGAACGTGACCTGGAGCATCGTCTGCATGGCCGCGAGATTTTCCGCGGCGGCAAGCCCGATCGCTCACCGTCCGATCTGCTGGAACAGGACAAGAAAAAGTAAGAGGCCATTATCCCGCGTGAGCCACAAGCCCACGCGGGATGATTTTTAATCCCCGTCCCAGAAAAATCATTATGCATAGAAAGTCATAATTATCATTTCGTAAACATTTCGATGAAATTAACGCCATGGGGCATGCTTGCGGTTACAATACCGCGAGGCCTAACTACACACCTTTAAGCCGGTCCTGTGAGACCGGGAAGGAGAATTATGGCGAACAACCATACCGCGGGCGCTGCCGCCCGCACCTTCGCGCCCAGCGAGCTTTGCCAGCGTATGCTGGCCAAAACCAGCAAGGGCACCTGCGGTCCCTGTATCCTGTATCTTGAGGATGGGACCATTTTTTATGGACGTGCATGCGGCGCCGAGGGCACCGCGACCGGCGAAGTCTGCTTCAACACCTCGCTTGAGGGCTACTTTGAGGTCATGACCGACCCGAGTTATGCCGGCCAAATTGTAACCATGACCTATCCGCAGATCGGCAATTACGGTATCGACGAGACCGATGTCCAGTCGGCCTTCCCCGGCGACGCCGTGCGCCCTGCGAGCGCTCCGGCTATGCGCGGCATGATCGTTCGCGACATGTGCGCCACGCCTTCTAACTGGCGCTCGGCCGTCAGCGTGCCGGAGTACCTGCGCGCTCACGGCATCGTCGCTATCGAGGGTGTCGACACCCGCGCTCTGGTGCGCCATCTGCGCGACAATGGTTCCAAGATGGGCATTATCTCGACAGAGATCTTCGACGTCGACGAGCTCGCCGAGCGTCTGGACGCAGCGCCCACGCTGGTGGGCGAGAACCTGGTCAAGACCGTGAGCTGTCCCGCGCCTCACGAGTTTGTGGCCGCCGACCTGCCTGCCACGCATGGCTTTGCGCTTGTGGCTGCCGCTCCTGCCCGTCACAAAGTGGTCGCCTACGACTGCGGTGTGAAGCGCGGTATTCTGGAGGGCCTGGTCCGTGCCGGCTGCGACCTCACCGTCGTGCCGTGGGATACGCCCGCCCAGCAGGTGCTCGACATGAATCCTGATGGCGTCTTTTTGTCCAACGGCCCCGGCGACCCCGATGCCGTGGTGGAGACCTACGAGCAGGTGCAGCAGCTGATCGGCAAGGTGCCGGTCTTTGGTATTTGCCTGGGTCACCAGATGATCAGCTTGGCCTGCGGCGCCCAAATGGAAAAGCTTAAATTCGGTCACCGTGGCGGTAACCAGCCGGTTATGAATCTGGTGAGCCGTCGCGTGGAGATCACCGCGCAAAACCACGGCTTTGGCCTGCTGTTCCCCAGTCTGGGCAAACTGATTCCGGAGCTTTCCGGCGGCGAAACCGAGCATGCGGCCGATGGCGACCTGCGCGCCTGGGTGCGTCGCGGCGTCGCGCCGGTCGTGATGAACGAGCGCTTTGGTCGCATTCGCCTGACACATGTGAACCTCAACGACGGCACCGCCGAGGGCATCCAGCTGCTCGACGCCCCGTGTTTCTCGGTCCAGTACCACCCCGAGGCTTCGCCCGGCCCCACCGATGCCCACTATCTCTTTACCGCCTTTACGCGACTCATGGACGGCGAGGAGAACTACCTGGACATCGACACCGCGAAGGACCGCCTCGCCGGCTGGAATTTCGCCGAGTCCGAGAACGCTGCGACCGAGGAGAACTGACATGCCTAAACGTACTGACATCAAGCGCATCCTCGTTATTGGTTCGGGCCCCATCGTTATTGGCCAGGCCTGCGAGTTCGACTACTCCGGCGCCCAGGCCTGCAAGGTGCTCAAGGAGGATGGCTTTGAGGTCATCCTGGTCAACTCCAATCCGGCGACCATCATGACCGACCCGGGCTTGGCCGACCGCACCTATGTTGAGCCTATCACCGCCGAGTTTATCGAGCGCGTGATCAAGAAAGAGCGCCCGGCCGCGCTGCTGCCCACGCTGGGCGGCCAGACCGGTCTGAACGCCGCCGTCGAGCTGGCAAAGGACGGCACGCTCGACAAGTACGGCGTCGAGATGATCGGCTGCGACCTGGCCGCTATCGAGCGCGGCGAGGACCGCAAACTCTTTAACGAGGCCATGGCCGAGATCGGCCTGGAGGTCGCGCGCTCGGGCTATGCCTACAGCGTGGCCGACGCCGAGGCTATCGCCGAGCGCGTGGGATATCCCTGCGTACTGCGCCCGAGCTTTACCCTCGGTGGCGCCGGCGGCGGCATCGCGCATACCCACGAGGAGCTCGTCTCCATCGTGAGCCAGGGCCTTGAGCTCTCGCCTGCCCATGAGGTGCTGGTCGAGGAGTCCATCGAGGGTTGGAAAGAGTATGAGATGGAGGTCATGCGCGACCACGCCGGCAACGGCATCATCGTGTGCTCCATCGAGAACCTCGACCCCATGGGCGTGCACACCGGCGACTCCATCACCGTGGCGCCGGCGCAGACACTAAGTGACCTTGAGCACCAGCGCATGCGTGTCGCGTCGCTCGCCATTCTGGAGAAGATCGGCGTCGAGACCGGCGGCTCCAACGTGCAGTTTGCCGTGAACCCCCAGACCGGCCGCCTGATCGTCATCGAGATGAACCCGCGCGTGAGCCGTTCGTCCGCACTGGCCTCCAAGGCCACGGGCTTCCCCATCGCCAAGGCCGCCGCTCGCCTGGCCGTGGGCTACACGCTCGACGAGATCGTCAACGACATCACCAAGGCAACGCCCGCCTGCTTTGAGCCCACGATTGACTACTGCGTGGTCAAGGTGCCGCGCTTTGCCTTCGAGAAGTTTAAGGGTACCGACCCCACGCTCACCACGCGCATGAAGGCCGTGGGCGAGATCATGGCGATCGGCCGCACCTTTGAGGAGGCCTTCGGCAAGGCCATGCGCTCACTGGAGGACGGTCACCAGGGCATCTGCGCCGGTGGCAAGGAGGGTGCCGACAAGCTGAGCGACGATGAGCTCGCTCAGGCCGCGGCAACCCCGACCGAGCACCGCATCTTCTTTGTGGTCGAGGCCCTGCGCCGTGGCTGGGACATCGCCCGCATCCATGCCATCTGCGGTATCGATCCGTGGTACCTCAATCGTATCAACGACATGGTGCAGGTCCAGGAGAGCATCCGCGGCCTGCGTGTGGAGGATATCGACGCCGACGCGATGCGCCTGCTCAAGCAATACGGCACGAGCGACGCCGAGATTGCCGCGCTGACCGGCTCGGACGAGCGCTTTGTGCGCGCCTATCGCAAGGGTCTGGGCGTGGTTCCCAGCATGAAGACGGTCGATACCTGCGCGGCCGAGTTCTCGAGCGCCACGGAGTACCACTACAAGACGTACGAGAACATCTACCGCACGAGCCCGGATGCCAAGAAGTGCGTGGCTCCCGACGAGACCACGCCGGCGGACAAGCCCAAGGCGATGATCCTGGGCGCCGGCCCCAACCGCATTGGCCAGGGTATCGAGTTCGATTACTGCTGCGTGCACGCGAGCTACGCGCTGGCGGCCCGCGGCTTCGAGACCATCATGGTCAACTGCAATCCCGAGACCGTCTCGACCGACTATGACACGTCCGACCGTCTGTACTTTGAGCCGCTCACCTACGAGGACGTCATGGACGTTATCGATGTCGAGCGCCCCGACGGCGTCGTGGTGACGCTCGGCGGCCAGACTCCGCTTAAGCTGGCGCGCATGCTCGAGGAGAGCGGCGTGAACATTATGGGCACCAAGCCCGACGCCATCGATTTTGCCGAGGACCGCGAGCGCTTCGCCGCTCTGCTCGACAAACTGGGCATTATGTACCCGCCGGCGGGCCAGGCCACCTCGTTTGAGGAGGCCGAGGCCGTGGCCGCGCACATCGGCTATCCGCTTCTGGTGCGTCCGAGCTATGTGTTGGGCGGCCGCGGCATGATGATCGCCTACGATGCCGAGCATCTGCGCGATTACATGGCCGAGGCCGCGCGCATTAGCCCCGACTACCCGGTGTACCTCGATCGCTTCCTGGAGGGTGCGATTGAGTCCGATGTCGATGCCCTGTGCGACGGCGAAGAGGTCTACATCGGCGGCATCCTGGAGCATATTGAGGAGGCCGGTATTCACTCCGGCGACTCTGCGACCTGCATCCCTCCGTTTAGCTTTAGCGAGAGCCTGCAGGCGAAGCTCCGCGAGACCACGCGCCGCATCGCGATGGCGCTGGGAGTCCGCGGTCTGGTCAACGTGCAATATGCCATCAAGGGCGAGACCGTCTACGTGATCGAGGCCAACCCGCGCGCCAGCCGTACCGTGCCGTTTATCTCCAAGGCCACCGGTGTGCCGCTGGCCAAATGCGCGGCGCGCATCATGGCAGGCGATTCCATCGCGAGCTTGGGCCTGCCGAGCGACGAACGTCAACTGGACTGGTTCTGCATGAAGGAAGCCGTCATGCCCTGGGGTCGTTTCCCGGGCGCCGACGTCATCCTGGGGCCCGAGATGAAGTCGACGGGCGAGGTCATGGGTATCGCTAAGAGCTATCCCGAGGCATACGCCAAGACGCAGCTGGCGATCGACTACAAGCTGCCCGACCCGAGTTGCGGCAAGGTGTTCATTAGCGTGTGCGACCGCGACAAGCGCCATATCCTTTCGGTCGCCCGTATCCTGCGCTATCTGGGCTTTGACATCTGCTCTACCGAGGGTACGGCGCGCGTGCTGCGTGGAGGCAACGTGACGTGCGAGATCGTGGAGAAGATTAGCGGCCCGCACGACGGCGAGCGCCCCAACATCGGCGACCTCATCGCCGATGGCAAGATCGCGGTGATCATCAACACGCCGTACGGTCCGGGCTCGCGCGGCGACGGCTATCTGCTGCGCACCGAGGCAGTGCGACGCGGTGTGACCTGCGTGACCGCGATGTCTGCCGCCAACACGTACGTGAGTGCCATCGAGGCGGTGCGTGAGGACCAGCAGGGTCACGGCAGCG
>CABMPS010000009.1 GCA_902388545.1 uncultured Collinsella sp. | reverse complement strand
TTTAAATCGCCGCATCTACTCTGCAGACGAAGATCCACCATCAACGATTGCTTGCTCGGACTCAGGAATCCCATCGGCACCCGTGCTCTGTTCTTGCTCCACCTCTTCGCTGATTGCGGAGGCGGGGGTCGAGCCCTTCGCGCCCACGATGTAGGCAGCTCCAAACCCTAACGCAATGGCAATCAAGGTCAAAATCACGTAGACAGGCCAATGGCGCTTAATATACGAAAACACGTTGACTCCTTAGAGCTCCGTCTACGAACGGCGGATAACCTCGGTCACGACCTCGGATACCGTGGCAATGTTCGTCGGGTTGACATTGTGGGGCAGGTCGTCCTCGGTACGAGCGCAAGCCAGACGCGTGCCGTCCACGCCGGCGATGGTGAGGGCTCGGCGGCTCGCCTCGAGGGCGGCGTAGGCATCGGTCTTGGCATAGGGCATCTCGAGCGCGCCACAATCGACATGGAACGACTTGCACACCTTGCTGACCAGGTTCATGATGCGGCGATCGCCCTTGAGCAGCTGCTGTTCGCCCTCAACCGTCACCACCGAAAGCCTACCGGCGCCGACGGATTCAAGATTGATGAAGAAGACGCCGCGGAGCTTATCGCGATGCGAAGCCAAGAAGGCCTTCATACCGGCGCCATCACAATCCGAGGCGCCCGTTGCCACAAACCAGATATCGTGACCGAGCAGCTCATCGTCGCCCATAGAAGCGACAGCCGAGAGCATATCTTCGGAAGAAGCGCCGTCGGAAGACGTAGCGCCGCCCTTCCAGCCATCGTTATCGTCCTCGAAATTATCCCACGAACCGATGCCGCGACCGGACTTCTTGGCATCGTAATCGTCTTCGACGCCCAGCCAGTCACTCATGCTGTCCTGTTCGTTTTTCTTTTTACGACCGAACAGGCCGCCCAGGCCGCGCTTGCGAGACTTAGGTGCCGCAGGGGCGGGAGCCGAAATGGTCTCGATCGGCTGTGCGCCCGACGCAACGGGCATAGGAGGCGCAACGGGTGCCGATGTGGGTTCGGGACCCTGAGCGGTAGCAAAGGGGTCGTTGACCTGTGCGGAGGGATCGGGAAGGTCGAACAGCGACGTGCGAGACGCAACGTTTGTCTGCTTCATCGACGGCAGCGACGGATCGGGGACCGAAGCCAGCGGAGACGAGGAGGGTGCAGGCGACGGTGCCGACGCCGGATCGGGAACATTCATCTGCGGACGCGGCGATGCTTGGGAGGAAATCTGGGCCATAAGGGAATCGACCGTTTCGTCCTGAGTGGGAGCGACATCGGCAACCGTGGCACCGGAACCACTCGGGATCGGCATGGTGAAAATCTGCGTGGAGTAAGGCCTCGACCCATCTGTCTCGGGAGCCTCGGAAACCGCAGGCACTTCCTCCTGCTCGACCTCGGTTGAATCACCTTGATCGGCTGCCGCGTATTGCTCTTCGTCAGAGTTGGCCTCGACGGACTCGTCCTTGGCAGCATCCTGAATTTCGGCAGCATCAATGGGCTCGTCATCGTCTGCCGCGTCGCCCTGCTCATCGGAAACAGGAAGGGGCTCGGCAATCGCGGTGCCTTGCTTTTCAAACGTTATCGTGGAATCGAACTGCGCGGCATCAAACGACATGGTGCTATCGACATGCTGCTGAGCCCCGAAAGACGTCGTCGCCTCAGCAACATCCGCGGACGCCGGCTGCTGGGACTCAAAGGACGTCGTAGCTTCGGCAGCGTCGACAGGCACGGACTGCATAGCCTCGTTCTGCTCGAACTCTTGCGCCGCGCGCTCACGTGCCGCCTCGGCTGCCTGCTGCTGAGCGATAGCCTCCTGCTCGGCAGCCTCGCGTGCGGCAGCGCGCTTCCCCTCGAAATCGTCGACAAATTTCCTGCCCTTTGCAAGCGCACCCTTAAAGAAGTTGGAAGCGCTGGCGCCAATCGAAGAGAACGCGGATGCAATATCGGCATGGGGCGTTGCCGCGGGAATCTCGGCCGAGAAATCAGTATCGCTCTCGTAAGACACGCGCCTCGGCTGTTCAGCGTAATCGTCGTCAGGCTCGTCCGTAACGTCTTGCGCCGGCGCGGCGGGAGCCAAAATGTCCAGTCCTGCCGCGGGATCGATCGCGGACACCGCCTCGGGCTCGGCAACGGCAGCGGCAACCGCGGCAGACTCATCATCCACGGCGACAACGGGCGCAGATGCAGTCACGACGGGGGCAGGCTCGGGCTCAAACGTCGGCTCCTCGCCTTCCTCGTAATCGAGCGTGCAGGACTCGGGAAGCATTCCGAGCGCACGGATGGCATCCGAACCAAAGCGGATGTTGCCGGCGGCATTGCGATAGAGCCTGGGCTCGGGCTCGGCCGCGACAGGCTCCTCCGCCGGCTCGGCAGTGGGAACCTCGTCATTGAACTCTTCGGCCTGGACAGCCTGATTCTGATCCTCGGGCACGATGGCGCCAATCAGCGTCTCGTCGGCAGACGCACCCTCAAAGCCCTCGATCTGCTCGTCGAAAGCCTCGCCCTGTTCGGGCTCGGTCTGAGCGTCGGGAGCAATCGGCTGACCGAACTCGTCCTCGGCGTAGGTAGGCTCTTCATACTCGATGGTGTTGCCGTAGTCGTTTTGCTGTTGGGCCGCGGCATACTCCGCTGCTGCGCGCGCCATCTCCTCGGCACGACGCTTCTGCTCCCCAAAATAGGTATCGAACGGAACATCGTCGGGAAACTCGTTTTCGCCCTGGAAGGGAGCAACGTTGTCCATAACGCCGAGCATAGCGGCGACAGAAGACTTGTTGCACACTGCGCCGGACGTATAGGGAAGCACAAAACGGTTAGAAATGATGTTTGCCGCGTTGGCGAGCGCAACGAGGGAAGCGAGGATCGCGACAATCCACAGCAGAACCTTGAGCGCGCCGGGGAGCGGCAGGATACGCAAGATGGCAACGGCAGCAGGGGCAACCGTGGCAACGGGCAACAGCTTGGCGATGAGCGCACGATACGAAGCATAGGGCTCGCGGGCGAGCAGCTCAGCACGGGGAGAGTCGTAGTGTGCGACAACGACCACCGGGCGGTTGCGCGGAGACGCGAGCGGGCCCGAGGCCTTGTGGTAGGCGATGACATTTTGGCTCACGCCCGTCTTGCCCAGGTGCGAAACCACGGGGTGGCCCGTGCGCTCGAGCACGTAAAGAACGGCACCGACAATGGCCAGCAAGGTGCCGACCAAGCCGATGCCGCCGCCGATGCCCATCAGCAGGGCGCCGGCAAACGCAAGAATACCGGTAACGGCAAATGCCAACCTGCTGGGCGCCGGGGCATTGAACTCCTGAACCTCGGGATCAAAGCCGTGGTTGCGGAAGATCTGAGCGATATCCTCGGCAGCCAAGCGCTCTTCTTCGCTGCATGCCGGCGTGATGCCGGTGTTCTGCAGCAGGTGGTTAATATAGTTCTGGGTGTTCGCCATGTGCGCTCCACATCCATAATCCGACAAATAGGCCCAATGCATGCACATTAGAACCGTATATAGTCGAAAGTATACCCCGAGCGAGCGCAAACGACCGAATTCGGGCCACCTTAACGCCCCGAGCGGACAAGGATATAGCCTAATCTCCATATCGGACTAAAATCATGGCAGCAAACCACCTTCTCATGCGAGGACTCTATGACGGCAAGCGACGCGACCGCGACAATTAAAAAGGGGAATTCGGAGCCCAGTTTCGATAAAACGGCTCAGCGTATCCTCAATCTTTTCTTTGTGCTCAGCAGCTCCCCCGAACCGCTGACGACCGAGCAGATCGTCTTGGATTCTGACCTGGGATATGGCTCGGGCAACATCGACTCGGATAAGCGCAAGTTTCGGCGCGATCGTGACAAACTGCTCGAGCGTGGCATCTTAATCAAGGAGGTTCGCCCCGCCGGCGCGCAGGAGACCGAGGAAAGCTCATGGACAATCGACCGCGAGCACACGTTTGCGGCAGGCGGCCTCATCACCGCAGACGACGCCGATATTCTGCTCAACGCTATCGACCAGACAATAGCGGCCGGCTCATCCACTTTTGCCGCGCCGCTTGCCGATATTCGTTCCAAGATTGCCTACCTCACCGGCGTGTCGGCGGTAGACGAAGCACTGATCCGCCGCTCTCCCACCGTCGATGCGGTATGGAGCGCCTTTGCCGAGCGATGCGCGCTGCGATTTTTATATCAGAACGGACGCGGTGAGCAGAAAGAGCGTACCGTCTGCGTCTACGGCATGTTCGAGCGCGAGGGCGTTGCGTACTTCTGCGGCCTCGACAATGCCACCGACGACATCAGGACATTCCGCTGCGACCGTATCGTTCGCGCTTGGCGCCCCTCAAAGGCCTACGCTATCCCTGCGGACTTCAACCTCAGCGACTACCTGTTCTTTGAATTCGATTTTGCCGACCGCCCGCCCGTTGCGGCTACGTTCTCGTTCGCCCCGCAGACGCAGATCGATATGATCAACGGCCTCACGCGCGGGCGAGGTGAGCTCGCACACACCGATTCGGGATGGACTTGGACCGTTGACGTGCGCGATCTTGAAGCCGCCGCCTCATTTTGCATGGCCCACGCCATGGACGGCATGAGGCCCATGGCCCCCAAATCGCTCAAGCAGGCGTGGAACCACCTCATTGAAAGGACGGTGCACGAGCATGCCCGTGCGTAAACTCACCAGCGAGCAGAGGCTCTCGCGCGCCATCGACATCATGGAGGCCCTCTACGCCGCCGGCGAGAGCGGCATGACACGAACCGAGATTTGCAGTCGCTTTGACATCACGGGAGCGTCGTTCGACGAGATTCTCGAGATCGTCTCGACGCTCGCGGACCGAGAATCGGGTGCGCGTATCATCTGCGAATGCCACGGCGAGCGCGTGGTCCTCACCGGTGACGCCGGGCGTGTACTACCGCTGCGCCTGAGTGCCGCCGAGGGCGCTGTGCTCAACCACGAACTTGAATCGTTGGGGATCGAGCCCCAGGCGGCGGCTCGAATTCGACATGCTCTTCTACCCGAAGAGCTCGGCTATAACCAGCACGTCTTTGACACCGTCAACCACGGGTCGCACTGGCAGCAGCTGAGCTGCGCCATTCAGGACGGCGTTCGCTGTCGTATCTCGTATCGCTCGATGGACGATGCGCGGCCACGCGAGCGTCTGGTCGACCCCTTGCGCATTACAGCAAACGGCGACCAAACATATCTGATTGCCTGGGACATCGCGGTCGATGAGCAGCGCACCTATCGCATGGATAAAATCGAGGGACTCGCCTTGACGGAAGACTCCGTCGTGCCTCACGCACCGGACGTTGCATCCCTCCACGATTCCCTTGCCCGAACGCAGCGTAGCGCAAAGCTCTTGATGCCATTCGATATGGCGGAGCATCTGGACTGGGCCGGCATCACCCTAATCGAGCGCAGCGGGACAGACATGGCAACGGTAACCGTACATTACGGCTCCGAGCGTTGGCTGCTGAGCCAGATAATCGCAGCGGGCGGAGCCATCCGCATCTTGGATGACCCCGCCCTGTCAAAGCGTCTGTGCGATATGGCAAAAACCCTCGTCTGTCCGCTTTAGCGCCGCCGCTCGTGGCGTGCACGCCACAGCTGTAGATAGTGCCCGATCTGCGCCGATTCGATGCGCTGGTAGGAGCTCGTGGGCAGCGACGTTAAGAACTTCTTGCCATAGCCCTTCGTCACCAGGCGAGGATCCGCCAAGATCAGCACGCCGCTATCGGTCGACGAGCGAATCAAACGCCCCGCGGCCTGCTTAACCTCGAGCACCGCCTCGGGCAGCGAATAGCGCGCCCATGCGCGGTCTTCGCGCAGGTTGCGCTCGCACGAGAGCGGGTCCGTGGGGCTCGAGAACGGCAACTTGGGAATGATGACGCAGCGCAGCGTCTCGCCGCTGGCATCAAACCCCTCCCAGAAGGCCTTGAGCGCAAAAAGCGACGAGGTCGGTTCGTTGATAAACCGGTCGCGCAGGCGACGAGGAGATGAGTTGCGCTGCTGGCAGTTGAGCTCCAGACCCGCACGGGCCATCTTGGGCTCAACGCGGGCGTATAGGTCCTCCATGTCGCGCCGATTGGTGAACAACGTGAGCACCGATCCGCCCATGGCAAGATGGGCGTCGACCAGTACGCGCTCGAGCGCCGTAAGATAGCTCTCACGATCGCGCGGATCGGGGATATCGCCCGCAACGACTACAGCCATGTTCGAATCGAAGTCGTAGCTCGAATCCAAGTGCAGCGATGACGACGTTGAAGCACCGATGCGATCAAGGCCGACCGCATGGTTAAAGTGCTCAAAGCTTTTGGACACCGTCATGGTCGCCGAGGCAAAGATAGCCGTGTGAACCTCGGGCAGCCACTCGGTTGCCAAGGCCTCGCCAATGTCGATGCGCTCTGCGGTCATTGACTCTCCGCCGGCACGCAGCCTGCGATTGACCTGCAGCGAATACACGTAGTGTTCATCGGTACCATCAATGATGAGTTTTAGGTTCTCGGCCAGCTCGTGCAGGCGGCGCGAGATATCACCCAGGTCGACAACAACCTCTGGCTTGTCGGCGGCGACGGCTTGCACCAGCGCGTCGACGCTCTTGTCAGCTTGTTCCAATGCGTCGATGCCAGTGTAGGCCGACTGTAAGAAATCATGCCAGTCGTCAGATTCGCGCAGCTCGGGGCCAATCCATAGATTGGCATTGTCATAACCCCCACGCGCACGGCGGCCGAGCTCGCGAACGCCATCGAACACGCCGGCGATCGCCATGCTCGCGCGGGCAACCGTCGACGTCGCCTTGGCAGTAAGGCCCAGATAGAGCGTAGAGCCCTCGGAGGTTGCCAAATCACGGGAAACCTGGCTTAGTGCGCCGGTGCTCGAGCCACCCAGGCGCTCGAACAGGACGCGTGATTCGTCCGCCGACACCACGCGCGCCCACTGACGGCGCGCCTCGCGCTCGATGGAATGGGCCTCGTCGATTACCCAATGACGAATCGGAGGCAAAATCCTGCCCTCGGCCGCGACGTTACGGAACAGCAGGGAATGGTTGGTGACCACCACATCGGCATGCGCCGCACGACGGCGAGCACCGTGGACCAAACATTTATCAGGGAAAAACGGGCAGAGGCGACGAGCACACTCGCGCGAGGCCGTCGTAAAGTCGGGACGGTTGACGCTGCGCCACCGAATGCCGAGCGAGTCGAGGTCGCCATCGGCTGATTGGCAGACGTACGCCATAATGACCGCGACCGCCGTGAGCGTGTCCGCCGGATCGCGCTTGGTGGTGATCTCGACCTGGCCGCGGCTCATGCGCTCGAGCTTGCGCAGGCACGGATAGTGGTCATACCCCTTGAGAGCGCAAAATGACAGACCACCGTTCAGTTGCTCGGCAAGTTTTGGCAGCTCATGGTACATGAGCTGGTCGGCAAGATTGTTCGATTTGGTCGCAATACCAACCGTGATGTTGTTACGGCGTGCTGCCTCGGCAAAAGGCACCAGATAGGCCATCGATTTGCCGACGCCTGTGCCCGCCTCAATTACACGATGAGTGCCCGTGACCAGCGCATCGCGGACCTCGAGCGCCATCGCGATCTGCTCATCACGCGGCTCGTAGGTGGGATACATGCGATTGACCAGGCCACCTGGCGCATAGTCCGCCTCAATCTCCTCACGACTCGGCATCTTGAGGACCGGCAGTTCGTCGGCGTCCACCCGATCGTCGGCGCGATCGGCCTTGAGAACGTCAGCACGAGCGGCGCTGAGGGAGAAGATAGAACCAGGGTTCTGCCCTGCCAAGAACGAGAAGATAGGGCGATAGGACCAAGGCACGTCCGGATGCATGTCGGCTAGGCGCGCCATGAGGCCCTGGGGCAAGTCGGTGAGCGCCACGAGCAACACGCGCCATACGCCACACAGGGCGTCGACGTCGGCATTGGCACGGTGTGACACCGAGTCACAGCCAAACAGATCGGCCATAAAAGACAGCTTGTGCGAGGCCAGGCGCGGAAGCGCGATGCGCGACAGCGCCAGCGAATCGATCCAAATATCGCTCACGTTGACGCCGCCTTTGACCGACTCGATAAACGAGCGGTCGAACGTGGCGTTGTGTGCGATCACCGGGCAGCCACCGACAAAATCGGCGAGAGCGGCGACGGCCTCAACCGCCGACGGGGCATCTGCCACATCGGCATTTGTAATGCTCGTGAGCTCGGTAATCTCGGCGGGAATCAGCTGTTTGGGATGCACGAAGGTATCGAAGCGGTCGATGACCTCGCGGCCCGAAAGACGGGCCGCCGAGATCTCGATCAGCTCGTTGTCCTGCACCGAAAGACCCGTGGTCTCGGTATCGAGGACAATCACATCTTCCTCGATAAGGCCGAAGGACTGCGTTTTGGCGCGGTCGGCAAGCGTGGCATAGGAGTCGATGACAAACTGCGGCGTTCCTGACGAAACCGCGTCCTCGATTAGCATGCAATGCCCGCTCGACGAAGGCCCATACGGATCAGGCTGTCACAGACCTGCGGGAACGTCATGTCGTCGGTGTGGCGGATCTCATCCGGATACAGCGACGTATCGGTCATGCCGGGAATGGTATTGGTCTCGAGGATAACGGGGCCGTCCTCGCTCACAATAAAGTCGCTGCGCGAGACACCCAGGCAACCGAGGGCCTTGTGAGCGGCACAGGCAAGTTCCTGAGCGCGAGCGTAATTCTCGGGTGAAATCTGCGCCGGAATGCGATGGATATCCGTAGGGTCGACATACTTCACGTCCAGATCGTAGAACTCGCAGTCCTCGGGCTTACGAATCTCGACAATCGGCAGGGCGCGTACGTCATCTTCGCCGTATACGCCGACGGTGATCTCGGTACCCTCGATGCACTTCTCGACCAGCACTTTGTCGCCGTACTCAAACGCCTTGGCGATTGCCGCGGGCAGCTCGGAGGGCTCATGGACCAGGGAAATGCCATAGCTGGAACCGTTGACGGCCGGCTTCACAAAGCAGCGCTCGCCACAAACCTCGACGATATGATCGATATCGACTTCATCGCCCACCTCGAGCGCAAGGCCGGGGGCAATGGGAATGCCTGCCTTGGCGTATAGGAGCTTAGAGACCTCCTTGTCGGCACCGCAGGCGCTGGCAAGTACGCCCGAGGCCGTGTAGGGGATACCCAGGGTCTCCATGGCACCCTGCATGGCGCCATCCTCACCGCCGGCGCCGTGCATGGCGATAAATGCCACATCGAATCCGCCGGTCGCCATGGTTACCATAAAGTCATCAGCAGCCGTGTCAAGCAGCTCCACCGAGGTGTAGCCGGCTTCCTTCAGTGCCACCACAACGTTCTTTCCCGAATCGAGCGAGATCTCGCGCTCGGCGGAATGACCGCCCGCCAAGACCGCTACGTGCATGTTCTCTAGGCTTTTACCCGGCATGGGCAGACTCCTCCTCTATAATTTCTGCAGCTGATACCATATTGTAGCGATACCCTCTACGTTTCCCCAAAATCGAAAGGCTTCCATGAATCCCAGGACTAAATCTCAGGACATTCGCGACTTGAGCCAAAACGATATTCGCGAGCTCGTGGCCGAACTTGGCCAGCCCGCCTTCCGCGCGAAGCAGCTCATCGAATGGGTCTTTGAGAAGAACGTTTGTTCGTTTGACGATATGACCAACCTTCCCAAGGCTTTCCGTGAGCAGCTTAAAGAGGCTTTTGCCTTTGATACGCCGACTGAACTCACCAAGCAGGTTTCCAAAGATGGCTCGCGCAAGTATCTGCTCGAGTACCACGATGGCATTTCCGTCGAGACTGTCGGCATGCCCCGTCGTAACAAACTTTCCGTCTGCGTTTCCACCCAGGCAGGCTGCGGCATGGGCTGCGCCTTTTGCGCTACCGGTCTCAACGGCCTCAAGCGCTCTCTGACCGCTCAAGAGATCGTCGACCAGGTGCTTCATGTATCCAACGACTTTGGCGAGCGTGCCACAAGCGTTGTCTTCATGGGCCAGGGCGAGCCGTTTGCCAACTACGACGAGGTTCTCAAGGCATTGCGTATCCTCAACGACCCCGATGGTATCGGTATCGGCGCTCGTCACCTCACCGTCTCTACCAGCGGCGTTATTCCCGGTATTCGCAAATTTGCCGACATCCCCGAGCAGTTTACGCTTGCCGTTTCCCTGCATTCCGCCATCCAGTCGACGCGCAATAAGCTCATGCCCGGTGTTAAGAAGTACACGCTGCTTCGCCTTCACGAAGCGCTTCAGCTCTACACCGAGAAGACTGGCCGCCGCCCGACCTATGAGTATGCCATGATCGAAGGCGTCAACGATACGAATCCCGAGATGCAGGCACTCTGCGACTTCTGCGAGGGAACGCTGTGCCACGTTAACCTGATTCAACTTAACGACATCGAGGGCAGCCCGCTCAAGCCGTCGCCGATTCATAAGGTTGAGGATCTTCAGCGTCGTCTTGAGTCCCGTGGCATCGAGACCACGATTCGTAACTCCCGTGGTAACGATATTGACGCCGCTTGCGGACAGCTGAAACAGCGTTTCAAAGTTCAGAAGAACGCATAGGGGAGTCGCACTCCAAAACGTTTCATGTGAAACATCGAACGGCCCCTGTTGCAGGATATGCAACAGGGGCCGTTTCATTTATTGACCTCAATTTTGGACCGCTGCTAGCTTTCCCATTTTTTACGGACAAAATAAGGGGCCCTTGTCTCATGAATCAGACAAGGGCCGCTCAAAATATGCAGGGTAATTGTTAGGTACCTAATAGCCTACATTTTCCCATTGGTTGCTAACCCAACCTTGATTAATCTTGGGATTCTTCGTTACCTGAGCAGTACGCATGGCAACATCTTCTGTCATAACATCCATTATCTTCTTTGAAGTATCGACGATATCTTGCGCGCTACGAAGCAAACGACCCCGAAGTTCATCGTCTGTCGCGATCTTATAGCCAGCAAAGGTACCAGCCGCGACAGTCGTCGCCAATGCAATCGCAGTAAAAATCTTATTCCTCATCTTGGCCCCCTTGATCAAACTGAATCATTTCACCAAGAATACGAGAGAGCTCTTCCTCGTCTTTAAACTCAATTTCAATCTTATTCTTTCCACGCGAGCTCTTCACACGCACGTTGGTATTAAATACCTGGCGAAGCACACGGGCAGCCTTTTTAAAAGACTGAGGCGTTGCAGGCCTCGGCGTCTTAGGCGTCTCTCCGGCAGAAAACAACGGAGCAAGATTTTCTGTCGCTCTTACGGAAAGGCCCTCTGCAACAACCTTTTCTGCAAGTCTAATTCGAGCATCCTCATAGGGAACTGCAAGAATCGCACGTGCATGACCAGCAGTAAGTGTACCCTCAAAAATCATCTGCTGAACTACTTCGGGGAGATCAAGAAGGCGCAACGAATTTGTAATTGCAGAGCGTGATTTGCTTACTGCCTTCGACAATGCCTCCTGGGTCATGCCGCTGGCATCGATAAGCTGTCGATAGCCCTTAGCCTCTTCGACGGGATTCAGATCAGAACGCTGAAGGTTTTCGATAAGAGCAAGAGCCAGCATCTCTTCATCATTAACATCTTTAATGATGACAGGCAGTTCCTCAAGACCAGCAAGCTTTGACGCCTGGTAACGACGCTCACCAGCGATGATCTCATAGCCGTTTCCATGCTTGCGAACCAAGAGCGGCTGCAAAACACCATGTTCTTGGATTGACTCGCTCAACTCGCGAAGTTCAGTTTCATTAAAGTGAATTCGCGGTTGATTAGGGTTGGGAACGATATCCTCAATAGGTAGTTTTGTTTCAGATGCGGCATTTGAAGCAGATGCAGCAGAACTACCGGTCTCATACTCAGCCTCTGAGACCAAAGCATTGAGTCCGCGTCCCAATCCACCACGTTTCTTTGCACTAGGCACGCTTGATCACCTCTTTTGCAAGGTTCATATACGCTTTTGCACCCTTGTTTTGAGGTGCATAGGTAATTACCGGTTCTCCAAAAGACGGAGCTTCGGAGATTTTAACCGTACGGGGGATTAGCGTCTTAAATGCCTTATCACCAAAATACGATTGAACCTCCTCAACAACCTGATTCGATAGAGAAGTACGTGAGTCATACATGGTCATAAGCACGCCATAGGTGTCTAAGCCCTTGTTCAGACGCGATTTGACCATCTTCATTGACTCAAGCAGCTTCGTAACGCCCTCGAGTGCGTAGTACTCACACTGGATTGGAATCAAAACGCTGTCTGCTGCGGTCAAGGCATTGATAGTAAGCAGGCCGAGCGAAGGAGGACAGTCAATGAAAATAAAATCGAACTCGTCCTGAATCGGCTCAAGCAAATCTTTGAGGCGGGTTTCACGAGCAATTGCGCTTACGAGCTCAATTTCGGCACCTGCTAGCTGAATCGTAGCTGGAATTACGAATACCTTTTTGCAATTTGTATCAAGAACAAGCGATTCTGCCGGCACATCATTCAACAATGCATCATAGATGCAGTGATCAAGGTCTTCTTTTTCAATTCCAAATCCACTGGTGCTGTTTCCCTGCGGATCAAAATCGACAATCAGTGTCTTACGACCCTGCTCACCCAGTGCTGCTGCAAGGTTTACAGCCGTCGTTGACTTACCGACGCCGCCTTTTTGATTGATGATTGCAATGATACGCGTGTCTTTTGCGCTCTTAGAACGCTTAACGTCGCGAAATCCCACGGTCCCTCCTGGTGTGTATTAAAGCTGTCAAACGGAGGATGTTTCACGTGAAACATTCCGATTCGATATCAACCGCCATGTTTCACGTGAAACACTGCAAGTTGTAGTATCCATTATGTTTCACGTGAAACATCTAGGCAAGCGGATTCTTCTTTGCCATGCCATTTGCACGAGGCAATGAAACGGATGCTGGATGACTCTTCTTGAGAACAATGAACTCCCTGTGGCCCAAGCCATCAGGTAAATCGATTGCGTCATTCAGAAGCAAAGTGAAGCCGCAAATCTTCGCTGCTGACATGCCTGAAGCAAGCTCCTCGTCCGAAGGATTACCCTTGGTGATAACAAATAGCCCTCCATCCCTGAGGAACGGAGCCGCATACTCAACAAGAATCGGTAGAGGAGCCAGTGCACGGGCAGTTACGACAGAGAACTGCTTCTTATGGCTTCGAGCATATTCTTCAAGGCGATCATGAACCGCATGAGCATGTTTCAATCCAAGAGCATCAACAAAAGAATTGACAGCATCAACCTTCTTACCAACAGAGTCAATATAAGTAGCCTTACGATACGTCGCTATGGTTAAAGGAATACCAGGGAAGCCCGCACCTGTTCCCATATCGAGCAAAGCTCCCTCAGGAGCCATATTGATATAGGGGAGCAAAACAAGAGAGTCGAGGATATGAAGTACTGCAGCATCTTCTACGTTAAGAATACGGGTAAGATTGGTTGTCATATTTGTTTCGAGAACCAAATCCAAATGCTGAATACATTTCCTCAGCTCAGTATCAGTTAAGCTCAAGGAATACTCTTTGCAATAGGAAGTTAGACGACTCAACATCTCGTCAGCCTGCTGATCAGTAAGTACTAACAACGAAAGCTCCTTTCTGACAAAAATCAGTGTATCGAGAACTTTTGACAAAAAAAGGGGACGTGGAAACCACGTCCCCTTAGCATAAGCTCGAGTAGATTATCGAGCAACAATCACCACATGGCGATCGGGGTCAGAACCCTCAGAATGAGTATCGACGGCGTCATTGCCACGAAGTGCAATGTGAACCAGTCGGCGCTCGTAGGCATTCATGGGCGGAAGCGAAACACTCTTATGAGAGCGGATGGCACGCTCGGCAGCAGACTGAGCCATGGAGGCAACCTTGTCCTGACGGCGGCTCTTGTATCCCTCGACGTCCACTACAACCGGATACCTAAAGCCGAGCTTGCGGCTCACCAGCAATGAGAACATAACCTGAAGGGCATCAAGGGTGCGACCATGACGGCCAATGAGAACAGCAAGGTCGGGAGCCGTTACATCCAGAATCAGCTCACCCTCGTCGCCCTCATACTCATCGATAGGAGAGTTGGCGGCATCGAAGTGCGAAAGGATGGAACGCAGGATGGAAATCGCGACATCGGCAATGGTGTCGAGCTCCTCGTCGGTCAGCTCTTCACCAGCCTTGTAGCGCTGTGCAATCTCGGGATAATCGCCCGCGACCTGCGGGGCAACCTCCTCAAGCATATCCTCGATGATCTCTTCAGACATAACGTACTCCAAAAGTTAGGTACCTAAATAAGATTGATATCCCACTACTTCTTCTTGTGCGGGCGCGGCTTCTTCTCGCGACGAGTGACCTCAACCTGCAGCGGCGCGTTCTTAAGGCGCTCCTCCTCATCGGCCTTCGCCTTGTCGATGACCTTCTGCGTCACAAAAATCTGCTGGATAACCTGCCAAGCAGACGAGACGTCGTAGTACAGCAGAACACCAACGGGAAGGCTCCAGCCCATCCAAAGCATCATGACCGTCATGACAACGGCCATCATACGCATGCTCTGAGCCTGCTGGCCGGTCTGGTTGCGCGACATATAGAGCTGCGGAATCAGGGTCAGGACAGCGAACAGGATCAGGCAGACCAGCGCAGGCAGCGCGACCATAAAGCCATCGGCAAAGGAGGCACTCGGCGTGGTGGTCAGGTCGGGCAGAATATTAAAGAACGAGAACGTGCCGTCGTTAAAGTAGTCCGGTAGGTTACGCAGCAGCGTAAATAGGGCGAACAGGACAGGCATCTGAATCAACAGCGGCAGACAACCAGCCATCGGGTTGAACTTGTTCTCGCTGTAGAACTTCTGCATTTCCTCGGCCTGACGCTGGGGATCGTCGGCATAGCGCTCCTGGATCTCGAGCATCTTGGGCTGCAACACCTGCATGCGAGCCGTCGACTTGGTCGACTTGAGCATAAGCGGCGTCAGCAGCAGACGGATGATGACCACCAGGATGATGATGGACAGGCCCCAGTCGACCGCAAAGGTCTGAATGAGCTTGAGCAGCTCGAAAAGGATGTTAACGATCCAATCCCACATGTAAGTTTTCCTCCGATAGCGAGTGCCCGCTAGGGCACAGGGTCATAACCGCCGACGTGCAGGGGATTGCAGCGAGCGATGCGCCTCACGGCAAGCCAGCAGCCTCTCAAAACACCGTGCTTCTCAATCGCCTGGACGGCGTATTGCGAGCACGTTGGGTAATAAATGCAGGCGTCAGGCAATAAGGGCGAAATAACCTGTTGATATATGCGAATAGGAGCGATGGCAACACGTCGCAAAACGTGATTGCTCATCGCTCCTCCCCGGCAACGCCGGCGCGTTTCATAAGCGAACGCAATGCATTGTCCATCTCCTGCGGCGAGGAAACCCTCGTCTTGGGAGTTGCGAACAAGATGATGTCATAACCCGCAACGGGAAATCCACAGCTGCGGGCGGCCTCGCGCATCACACGCTTAGAACGGTTGCGCACGACAGCACAACCGAGCCGTTTAGCACCAACGAAGGCGACCCTTCCGGAGTCGCCTTCGCCAACCGATTCACATATGGTCATTCGAATCAGAGGGTGATTGAAACGACGCCCCTGACTGAACACATGCTCGAAATCTTGCCGAGACTTAATAGTCTTCATGCGAGATGTGTGTATCGCTGCTAGACAGTGAGACGCTTGCGGCCCTTGGCGCGACGACGGGCGAGCACGGCACGACCACCCTTGGTGGCCATACGGGCACGGAAGCCATGGGTCTTGGCACGCTTACGCTTATTAGGCTGATACGTACGCTTCATCTTAAGTTCCTCCTGCTGCATTTCGAGTGTCCGCGGGGGCGCGGACGCAGATATAGACACGTGAGCTTGAAGATTGTAGGGAAATCAATGTTCAAATGTCAAGAAATCAAAGGTAAAAGGTTGCGCAGTTCACACGGTTCCCCCATAAGCCGAGCTCGATTTAGCGGTGCATGGCAACTTTTCACGATATTTCATCGAGTTTTCAACAGGTCATGTTGGCAATGTTGAGAACTTTTCGTCCGTTTTCCAAAGTTTTCAACAGGTTTTGAAAAGTTGTCGAAAGATGAGAAACATTGCACGGTGAGCTACTATTTGTTCGAAACCTTTTGAAAGATTGCGAGCGGCATGTCTGACGACTTTTACACCATGGTCGATTCCGGAGACCCGGCACCCGACAACGAGCACATCACCGGCGTGCGCGAAGAGCGTAAGGAAGGCGAGCAGACGACCACGCAGGCGCCAAAAGCCATGTACGCCGCGCGCATCGCCGTCTATGACGACATGCTGTCGACACCGCGTGTGATCGTCATTGATCCGCAAGATGTCCGCACGTATTTGGAAGAGACGACCAACACCGTCTACCAGTGTATGAAAGAGCAAGGTGGCCACATCTCGCTCATGGTCATCCGCGAGATTGTCGAAAACTTTATCCACGCACACTTTGCCGAGCCCATCATCTCGATTCTGGACGGCGGAGACACCATCCGCTTTGCTGATCAAGGACCCGGCATCGACGACAAGGAGCGCGCTTTCGACTTTGGCGTTACCAGCGCAAACAGCAAGATGAAGCGCTATATCCGTGGAACCGGAGCAGGGTTTCCCATGGTGCAGGAGTATTTGGAAAACGCCGGCGGGGCCGTGTCCATCGAGGACAATATGGGCAACGGCACCGTGGTTACGGTAAGCCTGGACCCTAAACGCGTGCAGGAAATCGAACGCGCCGGCGGGCGCGGTGCTGCCGTGCGGCCCGAGACGGAGCAGCCCGCATATCCCCTGCCGGGAGCTTTTGCGCAGCAGCCCATGGCAACGCAACAGATGCAGCCCCGCGTGGGACAGATGCAGCAGCCCGGAATGCTTCCTACACAATAGCCCCAAGCGGCGTCGATGTCGATGCCGCCAAACATGCCAGAGGCCATGCCGCTGGCGGATCAGGATACAGCAGCAATGCAGCAGGCGACGGGGGCACCGGGTGGCCAGCAAATGGGCTATCAGCCGTACCAACAGGGATATCCATATCAGCAGATGCAGCCACTGGGGTATGGCCAGCAGTTCCCGCAGCAGTACCAGCAGGGATATCAGCAGCCGTACCAGCAGATGCCGCAGCAGCAGTACAACCCCTGGGCCCAGCAGATGCCTCCGCAGCCTTACCAACAGTGGCCTCAAAGTTTTCAACAGCAAATGCCGCCGATGCAGAGTTCTCAACAACCAGCAGCTCAAATGATGTATCCTAATGCAGCAAATCAGTATGCGCAGCCACAACCGGACGTGTTCGTAAGCGATCGCGGCAACGCCGCGCTGGGCTATCTGGCGCAAAATCAAGCGTGCGGTGCTACCGATCTGGCGAGGGCGTTTGGAAACTCGGCCCCCACTTGGTCACGCACGCTCAATGACTTGGCGCAGGCCGGCTTGGTCATCAAGCATGGCCAGAAATACCATCTGACCGAACTCGGCGCCGCTCGCGTGCGAGCTCAGAGCTAAAGAACGGGAGAGACAGTGGACGAGGAAGCAAGCATCATCCTGGGGGATGCCATCGCCTTTTGCCAGCGCGACGGCCAAGATGCACGCCTCATCAACATGCTGGGGCAATCGCGCGCCATAAGCCTGACCGAAGATACGCTCACGATCGAGGCCCCCTCGCGCTTTGCCATCGCGCAGCTCAAAAAGCATCAGCCGACCATTGAGGCCTATCTGGAAGAAATCGCCTTTGCACCGATTGCGCTCGACATCGTGGCACCGCAAGGCGCCGCGACGGAATCCGCCACGGCTCCCGCTGCTTCCCCGGCGGCGCCGGCCTCCGCAGGCGACGTGCCGACAATCGAGCACCAGCACAGCGATGTTTCCCGTGAAACCATGGCACCGTTGCCGACCGCGGCGGCGACGTCAACGAACGCACCCGTCACGCACATGCCCATCGCTCACGACGCAACGACGGGCGCGGATTCGGGCATTGCAATCAAGAACACGCTCTCGGCCGATGATTTTCGTCGCATGATGAACCAGATGAAGGGCGGAGCGCCAACTAAATCCACGCAAGCTGCGACCCCCGCTTCACCCATGCCAGCACCGACCGTACCGGCCGAGCAGAATACGGATGGAGCCCCACTCGCCGCGAACTCAAAATTTACCTTTGAGAACTTTGTCTACGGCCCCGAGAACAGCCATGCCTATCGCTCGGCACTCAAGTTTGCCGCCCTCGCGGACGAGCGCGGCACGTGCACATCACTGTTCATCTACGGCAAATCGGGCCTGGGCAAGACGCACCTACTGCTTGCCATCAAAAACGAGCTCGCCGAGAAGTCGCCCGAGATCAAGGTCAAGTATGCCAACTCCCAGGCATATCTGGACGACTTGATGACCGAGTTCGACCGCCAAAAGAAGAGCAACGCCCCCATCATGCAGGCGTACCACGGCGTGGACGTGCTCATCATCGATGACATCCAAAACATCATCGGCAAGCGCGCGAGCGTGGACTACTTTTTCCAGCTCATGGACGAGTTCATCCGCAACAACAAGAAGGTCGTCATCGCGGCAGACCGCGCCCCCAAGGACCTGAGCATGGACGAGCGTCTGACCAGCCGCTTCAACGCCGGCATGCTCTGCCTGGTCGCAGAGCCCAGCTACGAGATGAAATACAAGATCTTGCAGCGCTATTACGAGAACACCATCGTCGCCGCTCCCGAGGCAGGCGACGACTCGCTGCTGGCGGCCTATGGGGGCGACGGCGGGCACCTAACCGACGAGCACTTTAAACACATGGCCGAGGTCTCGGGCACCAACATCCGCGAACTCGAGAGCTTTTGCGAGCGCTGCGCCGGCGAGGCGGGCGACCGCGAGCGCGAGGGCGGGGAGCTCACCTTTGACGATATCGACGCCATCGCCAGCCAGTACTTTGACACATCGGCCAAAAAGATCAACGTCCAGACGGTTCAGTCCGTCATCGAAGAGCAGTACGGCGTGACGCACGAGGAGCTCATCGGCCCGCGTCGCAACGCCAATATCGCCAAAGCACGCCATATCGCTATCTACCTGGCCATCGAGATGTGCGAGATGACGACCACGGCGGTGGGCGCCGAATTTGGCAACCGCAACCACTCGACCGTCAGCACGAGTTACAAAAAGGTCCAGAAGATGATCCAGGAAGACCGCACCGTCACCGAAGACCTCAAGTCGCTGCGCGATAAAATTACACTGCGCTCGTAGGGAAATAGAGACACCTGTTGAAAACTTGTCGAAACCACGGGCATAAGGTGTCTAAAACCCAACCCGCGGTGATGAAAAGTTTTGCGCAGGTTTTGAACGTGGAAAACCACCCCTGTTGCACACAGGTTGCTGTCGATTCTCTTTCTGGGTCTGACCTGCGTCTTTGGGAGTAATCAACAGTTTCGTCAGTGCTATTACTATTATTAAGATATTTATATCTATAGAAAGGTATTAAAAGATGAAGTTCACCGTCAGCCAGAGCTCGCTTACACAAGCCATCGGCGTCGTTATGAAGGGTGTCGCTTCGGCATCCACCCTTCCCATCCTGTCGGGCGTGCTCGTTAAGGCCCAAGACGGCATCTTGGAATTCCAGACCTCTAACTACACTATCTCGATCCGTCATCGCATCGCGGCGCATGTCGAAGAAGAGGGCGAGATGGTTATCCCCTGTAAGATGCTCTCCAATATCACCAAGACCCTCCCCGATGCCCCGGTCACCTTTGAGCTGTCCGAGCGCCAGGTGCTGATTGGTTGCGAGAAGAGCTCTTTTAGGCTGAACACGCTCGATGCCAATGACTTCCCCGAGTTTCCGGCCTATGCCATCGAGAGTGCCGTGGAGCTGCCGACCGATGTCTTGTCCGAAATGGTCGGCCGCGTGTGGCGCGTCACCTCGACCGACAAGGCTCGCCCCATCCTGGGCGGCGTGCACATGAAGGTCGAGAACAACACCGTACGCCTGGTGGCGACCGATTCCTTCCGCTTGGCCGTGTGCGATACGCAGGTCGAGACCTCGACCCTCGAGGGCTCCTTTGAGCTCAACGTTCCGGCTGACGCCTTTAACGACGCGCTGAACATCATGGCCAGCCAGGCGACCATCATGATCGGGGCTACCGACACCCAGGTCGTCTTCGAGGCCGGCAACACCACCTACGTGTCGCGTCGCATCGAGGGCGTGTACCCCAACTACAAGCAGCTCATCCCCGATTCGTGCGTGACGAGCGTCAAGATCGATGTCGCCGCCTTTAACGCCGCCCTCAAGCGCGTGGCCGTTATCGCGAGCGCCAACCCCGCCGTCAAGTTCGAGATCGATGTCGAGAACGGTCAGATGGGCCTGTCCTCCATTTCCAATGACCAGGACCTTGCGCAGGAGACGATCGATGTCGAGGCCGAGGGCGAGTCGGGTACCATCGCCTTCAACTACCACTACATCTTCGGCTGCCTCAATGCCCTGTCCAAGGAGAAGGAGATCACGCTGGAGCTCAAGAGCTACTCGCAGGCGGGCATCTTTAAGTCCTACGATAAGATCAACTACCTGTACCTGGTCATGCCGGTCCGCATCTAGCGCTGCGCCATGACCATGTTCGCCCGCGATCTTTCCGTCGCGCACTACCGCAGCTTCGATAGCTATCGCCTTGCCCTGGACGAGGGCGTGACGATACTTGCGGGACCCAACGCGGCGGGAAAGACCAATCTCATAGAGGCGCTGCAGCTGCTGACGAGCGGCGCCTCGTTTAGGCATCCGACCGCAGCCGAGCTCGTCCATGACGGCGTGGGCTCGTGCAAGGTAGAGCTGAGGCTCGAGGGCGACGGCCGCGTGCTTGATATGGGATTGAGCGCGGAGGACGGTAAGCGCTCGTTTATCCGCAACGGCAAGAGATGCTCTGCCGCCGGTGTGCGCGGGGTTCTGCCGAGCGTGCTGTTTTGCCCCGACCATCTGGACATGGTTAAGCGAGGCGCCAGTGTGCGCCGCGCCGCCCTCGATGACTTTGGCATGCAGCTGAGCGCACGCTATG
This sequence comes from uncultured Collinsella sp., assembly GCA_902388545.1. Lineage (GTDB taxonomy): Bacteria > Actinomycetota > Coriobacteriia > Coriobacteriales > Coriobacteriaceae > Collinsella. The sequence continues at coordinate 1,028 of CABMPS010000009.1, read as the reverse complement.
CCGATCTTGCGAGCACCTATGGGCGCTGCGTGACCCAGCGTAACGCCTTGCTCAAGGAGACCTGGTGCTGCCGCGAGATACTCGGCGCGTGGAACGATTCGATTGCCCGAGCGGGCTCGGCCCTGCTCGTGCACCGGTTGGCCCTGCTCGACCGGCTGGCGGGCCATGTGCACACTGCCTACGGGCAAGTGGCGTCAGGTGAGGCCGCCAACGTGACCTATGCGTCCACGCTGGGGGATTTGCCCCAGGTCGAGGATCGCGAAGAGCTAAAGGGTTGGGCGTACGAGCGCATGCTGACTGCCCTTGACGAGCGTGCCGACGAGGAAATTCGCCGCGGCGTGACGTTGGTGGGACCGCATCGTGACGAGATTGAGTTCACCGTGGCGGGTCGCTCCGCTCGTTCATTTGCCAGCCAAGGACAGCAGCGCACGCTGGTGCTGTCCTGGAAGGTGGCCGAGGTCGCCGTGGCTCGCGATGTCCTGGGCACCGCCCCACTGCTGCTTCTGGACGACGTGATGAGCGAGCTCGACGGCGAGCGTCGCGGAGCTTTCCTGCGGCTGATCGGCGATGATATCCAGACGGTCATAACTACGACCAACCTGGGGTACTTTACCGACGACCTGCTTGATCGAGCCAAGGTGGTGAGCATGGGTGAGACGTGCTAATTACGAGCGCGAGAGCGAGACAGTCGCCTTCAGTGGATTTTTGAACGCAGAGCGCCAGCGCATCCTGGCGTCCGCGACCCCCGAGCGCCGTGCGCAGATGGAGGCCGCCGAGGAGTCGCGCACGGTCTATCGCGCATGGAACGCGGTGTGCTCGGGCACGCGTGAGGGACGGCATGTGACGGGACTGCGCTACCTGCCCGAGTCCAATGAGCTGCTGGTGTATCTCGACTCGCCCTCGTGGACGCAGGAAATGACGTTGTTGCGCGAGATCATCCGCGCGCGCATGGAGCGCGCCGGTGCGCATGTGGACGGCCTGGTGTTCAAAACCACCGCGCCCGGTCACACGCCGCCCGCCGCCAAGGA
>CABMPS010000008.1 GCA_902388545.1 uncultured Collinsella sp. | reverse complement strand
TTCGGTATGCCGGCAATCGCGCTTTCGTATGTCGTCGACTACGTGATCTTGGTCGGTTGCTCGCTGTGGTGGCTGCGTCGTCGCCTGCGTGGTCTTCAGGTCAAATCTATCCTGCATGGCGGGTTCTTTGGCCTTTTGCTCGGTGGCCTGGGTGCTGCCGCAGGCGCCGGCGTCATGTGGGCGCTTGAGCACTTTGTCGGGGCACTTGGCGGCTCGATTCTGATTACTCTTGGCTACGTTTGCGTTGCGGGTGTCGTCTCGCTTGCTGTTACCTTTGGCCTTGCCGTCGTCCTTAAGATGCCCGAGGTCTCGGCGCTGATTCGTCGCAAGTAGGTGCGCGTGGCCGGTCACGACAACATTCCAACGCTTGCCGAGCAGGTTTCGCGCGTTCCCACGCAGCCCGGCTGCTACCTTTGGAAAGACGCCAAGGGCGATGTCATCTACGTGGGCAAGGCGAAAAACCTGCGCGCCCGTATGCGTCAGTACGTGACGCTGCAGGACGAGCGCCAGAAGATCCCGCTGATGATGCAGCTGGTGGCGAGCTTTGACTATATCGTGGTGGAGACCGAGCACGAGGCGTTGGTGCTCGAGCGCAATTTGATTGGTCAGTACCATCCGTACTTTAACGTCGACCTCAAGGATGACAAGAGCTACCCCTTTATCGCCATTACAAAGGGCGACCTGTATCCCGCTATCAAATACACGCGTGAGCGTCATAAGCCGGGAACGCGCTATTTTGGACCTTATACCGATAGCCGCGCGGCACGTGAGACGATAGATACGCTGCGCAAGGTTATCCCCATCTGCTCCGCATCCTGTGCGGAGTGGCGTCGTTGTCGCCGTATCGTCGAGTCCCACAAGGGCGAGGAAGACATCGTCAATATGATTTGCGCGCAAAACGGGCGCCCCTGCTTTGACTACCATGTCGGGCGCGGCCCAGGTGCGTGTGTCGGCGCGATTTCCCCGGCAGACTATGCCAAGAACGTCAAGCGTGTCGAGCGCTTTTTGTCGGGCCATCGCAAGGATGTCGTCGATGAGCTGACCTCCGAGATGACGGATGCCGCTGAGGCGCTCGACTTTGAGCGCGCGGCACGCGTCAAACGTCGTTTGGAGGTCATCAGGGGTCTGGACGATCGTCAGCAAGTCGTTTTTCCCTCCAGTGTCGATATCGATGTCATCGGTTTCTATCGCGAGGAGACCATCTCCGCCGCTTGCGTCTTCGTCGTTCGCGAGGGCCGAACAGTTCGCACCTGCGAGTTCGTTCTCGACAAGGGTCTTGATGTTGACGAGGAAGAGCTCCAGTCGGGCTTTCTTAAGCGCTATTACGACGAGACGGCTGATATTCCAGCTGAGGTCAACCTTTCCGTCGAGCTTGAGGATGCGGAGGCGCTGGGGGAGTGGCTTGCGGGCAAGCGTGAGCGTTCCTGCCATCTCCATAGGCCGCAGCGTGGCGAAAAGCACCGTCTGCTCGATATGGCATCCAAAAATGCGCGCCATGCCCTCATGCGCTACATGATGCGAACGGGGTACGCTGACGACCGCACCAATCAAGCGCTCCTGGAGCTCGAAAGTGCGTTGGCGCTGCCATGGCCGCCGTTGCGTATCGAGTGCTTCGATATCTCGACGCTGCATGGCACCTTTACGGTCGCCTCGATGGTGGTGTTTACCAACGGGCGCGCCGACAAGAGCCAGTATCGTCGTTTTAAAATCCAGGCCGAATTGGATGAGGCAAACGACTTCGTGTCGATGTCCGAGGTTTTGGGACGACGCTATGCTCCCGAGCGCATGGCCGACGAGCGCTTTGGCTCGTGCCCCGCTGCAACCGTTGTCGATGGCGGTAAGCCGCAATTGACCGCTGCGATCAAGCAACTTGAGGCTCTTGGGCTCGATATACCAGTTTGTGGCTTGGCGAAGGCCGATGAGGAAGTTTTTGTGCCTTGGGACGAGACTCCCGTCGTGCTGCCGACCGGGTCTGCCTCGCTCTATCTAATTAAACAGGTGCGCGATGAGTCCCACCGATTTGCTATCACGTTCCATCGTGAATTGCGCGACAAGGCCATGACAGTTTCGGTACTCGATGACGTTCCTGGCGTGGGGCCCACCAGAAAACGTGCCCTTATGCGCCATTTTGGCTCGATGAAGCGTTTGCGCGCGGCGAGCGAGCAAGAGATCGCGGAAGTTCGAGGCATTCCTGCCGATGTCGCCAAAGCGGTCCACGAGGCACTTGTTGCGTGGAATGCCGAGCGCTCCGAGATGGCGGCAAAGCAATCCGAAAACTAAACACGCCTCTAAACAACTGATATACATGATTGCGTGATTTTCAATCATGTATTTCACGGCGATTACCAGCCGATTTCGGGTTTAATTAACGCTAAAACGTTTGACTAGCCATGGTGAACAACCCTGCTATCCTGCGGGTTGACGAAGACTGATATCTCACCTCGTCGATACATACTGTCTGGCGAATCGTTTGTCAATGAATTCGGTGAACGGTAGTAAATACCGTTCAAGCGTATGTATGTATCGGTCGCCGAGCGCGGCACCTCAGTTGGGTTCGTCGGTAGGTAAGGTATATATCGTCCGCAAGTTGCGCGGGGGCGCGTCTAGGTGCTCCCGGGTAAGATTCTCTATTGATAGGAGAAGACATGGCCATCATCAACAAGGGTATGTCCAGGCGTTCGTTCCTCGGCCTCACCGGCAGCGTCGCTGCTGTCGCAGGGCTTGGTCTCACCGGCTGCGGTGGCAGCTCTAGCGACGAGGGTTCCGCTTCCGGTTCCACCGATTCCGCCAACCGTGGCGGCGGCGTGATCACCGCTGGTTCCGCTTACGCTCCGTCCAGCTTCGATCCCGCCAGCACCGGCTCCGCTGTGGGCCTGGGTGCTAACTGGCACGTCGTCGAGGGCCTCTACGGCATCGATTACCACGACTACAGCACCTTCAACGAGCTCGCCACCGACGATCCCAAGTCTGTGGACGACACCACTTTCGAGGTCACCATCCGCAAGGGCGCCAAGTTCTCCGATGGCACCGAGGTCACCGCTGACGACGTTGTGGCTTCCTACACCGCTTGCGCCGCTTCCGCTACCTATGCTCCGTTCTTCCAGCCCTTCGAGTCCATCGAGGCCAAGGACGCCAGCACCGTGACGGTCAAGACCAAGGTCCCCAACTTCTCCCTGCTCAAGGATCGTCTGGCCATCGTCCGCGTTACCCCGGCCACCCAGACCGAGGAGGATCGCGCCAAGCAGCCGATCGGCTCCGGCCCCTGGATGTACGACTCTATCTCCGATACCGAGATCACCCTGGTTCCCAACCCCGAGTACAACGGTGAGTATGCTGCCGAGGATAAGAAGATCCAGTACAGCATCCTGACCGACCCCACCGCTCGCGTTACCGCTCAGCAGGAGGGCTCCACGCTCGTTATGGAGCTCGTTACCGCTGACGCCGTCGACCAGCTCGAGAGCGCCGGCTGCAAGATCGATAACGTTCAGGGTTTCGGCACCCGCTTCATCATGTTCAACGTCGCCAAGGAGCCTTGGAACAACGTCAAGGTCCGTCAGGCTGTCATGTATGCGCTCGACACCGAGAAGATGGTCAGCAACACCTTCGCCGGCCTTGCCACCGCTGCCAGCTGCTACCTGCCCAAGAGCTTCACCAACTATCATGAGGCTTCCACGGTGTACAAGACCGACGCCAAGAAGGCTAAGAAGCTCATCGAGGAGTCTGGCATCACCCCGGGTGCCATCACCCTGCGCACCACCGACAACGAGCAGATTAAGGGCATGGCCGCCCAGGTCAAGAACGACCTCGACGCTCTCGGCTTCGATGTGACCATCCAGACCGATACCTCGCCGGCCACCTACGCTGCCATCGACGGCGGCGAGGCCTACGATATCCTCCTTGCCCCTGGCGATCCTTCCTGCTTCGGCGCCGACCCCGACCTGCTGCTCAACTGGTGGTACGGCGACAACGTCTGGATGCAGACCCGTTGCCCGTGGAAGGAGTCCGCTGAGTGGCAGAAGCTCCACAGTCTCATGGACGAGGCTCTTGCCGCCGAGGGCGACGAGCAGCAGAAGAAGTGGAACGAGTGCTTCGACATCATTGCCGACAACGCCGTTCTGTACCCCGTTGTCCACGTCAAGACCGTCTCCGCTTCCTGGGACGATCCGTCCACTGCGCCCAACGGCGAGGCCCTCGATGGCTTCAAGGGCATCGGCACGACGAGCATGTCCTTCAGGGGCGTTGCGACCGTCAAGGCGTAAGACTCGCTTGAGTCTGTATGCAGGATGTCGGTCGTTGGGACCGTATCCTCATAGTTGAAACAAAGACCCGGGCGACCTCGATGTCGCTCGGGTCTTGTAATGAGTATCCGTACTCATATACCAGTTGGTCCTACCGACAAAAGAAAGGGGAGAGAACGTGAACAACTTGCTACGTTTGATTGGAAGGCGTCTTGTGGCGCTGCCGATCATGGCATTGGGCGTCACCGTCCTGGTGTTCTTCCTTATGTCGTTCTCCAAGACCGACCCCGCCTACACGGCGTTGGGTGACGGTGCCTCGCCCGAGGCGGTTGCCGAGTACCATGAGAAGTATGGTCTGGACGACCCCTGGCCCGTGCGCTACGTGCGCTATATGGGCGATTTGATCCATGGCGACATGGGCACCTATGGTGCTGCTCGCAACTCCGTTGCCAAGCGCATCTCCACGGCCCTGCCCGTCACGATGCAGCTGACCTTCATCGGCCTTGCCATCGGTGCGGTCGTTTCGTTTTTGCTCGGCGTCATCGCGGCACTGTATCGCGACAAATGGCCGGACCAAGTGATCCGCGTCTTTTCCATCGCCGGCTTGGCAACCCCGTCGTTCTGGCTTGCCGTTCTGTTGATCCTGCTGTTCTCTTCCTACCTTAAGGTGCTCCCGGCATCGGGTGCTCTGCCTCACTTCACCACGAATCCGGCTGGTTATCTGGGCCGCATGATTATGCCCGCCATCGCCTTGGCATTTCCGTTGACGGGCCAGATGACTCGTATCGTGCGTACCGCCATGGTCGAGGAGCTCGACAAGGACTATGTCCGTATGGCTCGCGGTGCCGGCGTTCCCGAGAAGGTCGTCGTCGGTATCAACGTTCTTCGCAATGCGCTGATCACCCCGGTCACCACCCTCGGTCTTAAGATCGGTTACCTCATGGGCGGCGCCGTCGTCATCGAGGTTATCTTCAACCTCCCCGGCATGGGCACCGCGATTCTGCAGGGCGTTCAGGGCAACGAGGCGAACCTGGTTCAGGGCGTCGTTATCGTCGTTGCTCTTGCCTTCATCATCATCAACATCGTGGTTGACATGCTCTACCTGCTCATCAACCCGCGCATCAGGACGGTGTAGATTATGGTAAAGATTCGAGAGAAGCAAACCGAGCAGCTCGAGAAGGCTGCCTCCAAGGGGCTCAAGCTCGGTGGCTGGAAGAAGATGACGCTGTCTTCTAAGATTGCCGCCGTCGTGCTGGTGCTGGTCGCCCTGACTGCGATTCTGGCGCCCCTTCTTGCCCCCTATAGCCCGGTCGAGATCTTTACGGCTCGCCAGGCTCCCGGCAACGGATTTATCTTCGGTACCGACGATAAGGGTCGCGATATTCTGTCGCGTATGCTCTACGGTGGTCGTTACTCGCTGATTATCGGCTTTGGCGCCACTGCCATGGCTCTGGTCTGCGGCTCGGTCGTGGGCGCCCTTGCAGCGGTTTCGCGCAAGGCCGTCTCCGAGACGATCATGCGTATCTTGGACATCATCATGTCCATCCCGGGCATCGCCCTCGCGGCCGTCTTCGTCTCCATCCTGGGCAACTCCGTGCCGTCGATCATCTTCGCCATCGGCTTTATGTACACTCCGCAGATTGCCCGTATCGTGCGCGCCAACATCGTGTCCGAGTACGGCGAGGACTATGTCCGCGCGGTCATCGTTTCCGGCGCCAAGGCTCCGTGGATTTTGATCAAGCATGTTCTGCGTAACTGCATCGCCCCGATCATGGTCTTCACCGTTACCCTAGTCGCCGACGCCATCATCTTCGAGGCTTCGCTGACCTTCATCGGCGCTGGTATCCAGGAGCCCACCGCTACCTGGGGCAACATCCTCGCCGACGCCCGCGGCGGCGTGCTCGCCGGCCGTTGGTGGCAGGCGTTGTTCCCGGGCCTGGCCATCATGATCACCTGCCTGGCGCTCAACATCCTCTCCGAGGGCATTACCGACGCCATGGCCGCTGCTCCCTCCGCCGCCCTGGATCCGACCGATTCCTCCAAGCGCCGCGAGGCCGACCTGCTGGTCTCCGACCCCGTTCGCGCCTACAAGGAGCAGGCCCAGTCCCTCTCCGCTCGCCTTGGCGCCCTGCGCGATGTCGAGCTCAAGCGTGACGATCGCCATGTGCCCGACGAGTCTGTCGAACCGATTCTCTCGGTCCGTGACTTCTGCATTCAGTTTGAGCATCACGGTGATATCAACGTCGTCGACCATGTCAACTTTGACGTCCGTCCTGGTCAGACCATGGGCCTGGTGGGCGAGTCCGGTTGCGGTAAGTCCATCACCACGCTGGCCATCATGGGCCTGACCGACGACGATGAGCACCTTTCCGGCGAGGTCCTCTGGGAGGGCCGCGACCTGCTCAAGATGAGTAAGAAGGAGTGGTTCGGCCTGCGCGGTACCGATATCGCTATGGTCTATCAGGACGCCCTGTCCTCGCTCAATCCCTCCATGCTCATCTCTGCCCAGATGAAGCAGCTCACCAAGCGTGGCGGCACCCGTAGCGCCGAGGAGCTCCTGGAGCTCGTGGGCCTCGACCCCAAGCGTACGCTCGAGAGCTATCCGCACGAGCTTTCCGGTGGTCAGCGTCAGCGCGTTCTGATTGCTATGGCCCTTACCCGCGACCCCAAGCTGGTCATCTGCGACGAGCCCACGACCGCCCTGGACGTTACCGTCCAGAAGCAGGTCATCAAGCTGCTCAACGACCTTCAGGCCAAGCTCGGCTTTGCCATGATCTTCGTCTCGCATGACCTGGCGCTGGTCGCCGAGGTCGCCCATAACATCACGGTGATGTACGCCGGTCAGGTTATCGAGCAGGCGCCCACCAAGGAGCTGCTCACCAACCCGATCCACGAGTACACCCGCGGTCTTCTGGGTTCCGTCCTGTCCATCGAGAGCGGTTCGGGCCGCCTGCACCAGGTGCCCGGCGCCGTTCCGAGCCCGCGCGATTTCCCCAAGGGCGATCGCTTCGCGCCCCGCTCGAGCCATCCGCGTATTGGCCTGGACACCCGTCCGGTCTTCAAGCGCGTGCCCGGCACCGAGCATTTCTATTCCGAGCTCCCCGACGAGGTGCTCAAGGCAAATGGTTTGACCCCTCACGCGGAGGTGATGTAGATGAGCGAGACCGCAGTCAACGGCGTCGAGCCGATCATCTTCCTTGATGACGTCCATGTCACCTTTAGGACCCGTACCGGCTCGATTCTGCACCCTAACCTGGTTCACGCCGTCCAGGGTGTAACGATTAGGCTCATGCCCGGTCAGACGATCGGCATCGTCGGCGAGTCCGGTTGCGGTAAGTCCACCACCGCCAACGTCATGTGCGGCCTGCAGGCCCCCACGAGCGGCAAGGTCTACTTTAAGGGCAAGGACGTTACCAAACGTACCGCCGAGGACCGTCGCCACATGGGTCGCGTCATCTCGGTCGTGTTCCAGAACCCGGCCACGGCACTCAACCCCCGCATGGTCGTTCGCGAGCAACTGCTCGACCCCATGCGCGTCCACAACCTGGGTACCGAGGCCGAGCAGGAGAAGCGCGTCAAGGAGCTCTTGGAGCTCACCGGTCTGCCCAGCTCCGCCGCCGAGGTTCTTCCCGGCCAGCTTTCGGGCGGCCAGCGCCAGCGCGTCGCAATTGCCCGTGCCCTGTCGCTGAACCCCGATGCCATCATCGCCGACGAGCCAACCTCGGCTCTGGACGTTTCGGTCCGCGCGCAGATTCTGAACCTGTTGACCGACCTTAAGAAGGAGCTCGGCCTGGCCATGGTGTTCATCAGCCATGACATCCAGACGGTCCGCTATATCTCTGACGACATCATCGTTATGAATGGCGGCAAGATCGTCGAGCAGGGCGAGGCCAAGCAGGTCTTCCAGCACCCCCAGGACCCCTACACCAAGATGCTGCTCGGCGCTGCGCCGTCGCTGCTGCATCCCAAGCTCGGCGAGTAGCCTCGCTTTCCCTCCCGTGCGCCCGGTTCCCTTGCCGGGCGCACCTCCGTTGCGATTTCGAAAGGTTGGGTTCACGAGCCATGCCAAGTGCTCAGGAGCTACAACATCAATTTGGTGAATATCGAGGCGCCATGCCCCGTCCATCAGATTTCGATCTCTTTTGGAAGGATCGCATGGCCGAGGCCGACGCAGTCGGGCTTGACTATGCGATCGAGACGGCATCGGTCACAGATGCCGTGACCTGCCAGCTTTTCGACCTCTGGTATACCGGCATGTGTGGCGCTCGCCTGCATGCCAAGTACCTTAAACCCGTCTCGGACGAGCCCGTGCCATTGGTACTTCAGTTCCATGGATATCCGGGTGCAAGCCGCAGCTGGTTTGAGCAGGCGTCGTTTGCGGGCATGGGCATGGCACTCATCGCCCTCGACTGCCCCGGTCAAGGAGGTCCCTCCGAGGACATTGGTGGATTTGAGGGCACAACGGTCGCGGGCCATATCGTCGCCGGTATCGACGGCGACCCGGCCAACCTCTACTATGTCCGCTTGCACCAAGATATTCGCATCCTGTGTCGCATCGTTCGCGAGCTCGAGGGCATCAATCTTGCCCGTGTGTTTGTGAACGGCGCGTCGCAGGGCGGCGGTTTGGGCATTGCGACCTGTGCACTTAACAGCGAGCTTATCAATCGCGCCGCCATCCTCTATCCCTTCCTGTCGGATTTCCGCCTGGTCTGGGATTTGGATGCCGACGACATTGCCTACGAGGGCCTGCGCTATTGGTCTCGCTGGTTTGACGAGGACTCGACTCGTATCGACGAAGCCTATGCCAAGCTGGCGTACTTCGATTCCAAGAACTTTGCCCCTATGGTCAAATGCCCCGTGCTGTTTGGCACCGGCACAGCCGATACCGTCTGTCCTCCAGCGACGCAGTTTGCGGTCTATAACAACCTGACCTGTGAAAAGCGTCATGAGTTCTTTGAAGGCTTTGGCCACGAGGAGATTCAGGATTTTGACGATCTGATCATTCCGTTTTTCTGCAAGGGAGGGGAGGCTCATGTCTAAGTGCGAGAGCAATGTCGGCGAGCTGATTGTCCCCGACCTTGTGGGGATTCCCGGGACGGTTTCGTCAAGGCTCTCTGAATATCGGGACTGGCACGGTGATGTTCAGGCAGATGTTTCTGATTTGGAGACATGTGCTATGGATCTTGAGATTCAAGGCCTGGCCATTACGGCGATCGATTTCGCCAATCCGTATGCCCGCTACTCCGAGGTTTCCTTTGAGCTTGGTGGCGATGTGGTCCACGCACGTTTGATCGAGCCTGCCGGTCGCGCCCGAGTTTCTGAGCGCGTGCCGCTATGTCTGATGTTTCACGACATCGACCGACCCGTGCGGGGATGGCATCACATGACGAGGTTTGCGGCCATGGGATATGCCGTGCTTGCGCTGGACGATGAGGCGATTGGATCCAGCGAGCTGCAGCAGGGGATTGCCTCTCCTGCTTTTGTCAAGCGCGTCCGTTGGGGTTGCGCGATGGCGAAGGTGGCGCGCAATCTTGATGGCGTGGACCCCGACCGCATCTTTGCATGGGGCGAGGGCCTTGGCGGCGGAGTCGCGCTGGCGGTTTCTGCTCTGGACGAGCGGGGCCTCGCCTGCACGGCGGTTGCCAATCCAATTCCCGGTGGCCTCGAGGCGTTGTCGTCTCGGGTGCGTGGATCGGTGCTCATGGGCACATCGCTCATGGATGCCGTGAGTGATCCCAAGGGCCAGTTTGCCGTATTCAACGGTCTTGAGTGTGACCGGAGGCATATCATCTATGCCAAATACGCTCATGAGCGCATCAATGCGTTCGAAAACGAAGTCATCGACTTTTTTAACCAAACGTTCTACCCGTGTTCTTTGGCCTAGACGGCCTGGACACTGCCAACAAGAGTGGGTGGCATAGGGCCGCCCGCCAGACAACTAAGGAGATTCTTGTGGCAACTCAGAAATTCACCGGCGTTATCCCTCCCGTCGTTGTTCCCGATACCGAAGACCACCAGCTCGACGTTGCCTCCTTTGAGCGCAGCATCAACCGCATGATCGATGCCGGCGTCGATGGCCTGTTCTTCCTGGGCTCTTCGGGCGAGGTCGTTTTCTCCACCGATGAGCGTCGTCGCCAGATCATTGCCGAGGCCGTTCGTATCGTCGACCACCGCGTGCCCGTCCTGGTCGGCATCATCGATACCGAGACCGAGCGCATGATCGAGCACGGTAAGGTCGCTCAGGAGCTGGGCGCCGATGCGCTTGTCGCCACCTGCCCGTTCTATGCCCTGCAGGGCATGACCGAGGTCGAGGAGCACTTCCGCATCCTGCACGAGGAGCTCGACCTGCCCATCTTTGCCTATGACATTCCCGTCTGCGTTCACACCAAGCTCCCCTGGAAGCTCCTTGCCAAGCTCGGCGCCGAGGGCGTCCTTGCTGGCGTCAAGGATTCCTCGGGTGATGACATCTCGTTCCGCTACCTCGTTCAGGAGAACGAGAAGAACGGCCATCCGATGAGTATCCTCACCGGTCACGAGGTTGTCGTCGACGGCGCTTACCTCGGTGGCGCCGACGGTTCTGTCCCGGGCCTTGCCAACGTTGAGCCCGAGGGCTACGTGCGCCAGTGGAAGGCCGCTCAGGCCGGTGACTGGGCTACCGTCAAGGCCGAGCAGGATCGCCTCAACGAGATCTCCCACATCTGGGATGTCACCTCGGGCGTCCAGGGCTATGCCGGTGGCGTCGGCGCCTTCAAGACCGCTATGAACCTCATGGGCATCTTCGACAGCCCGACCATGCCGCGCCCGGTGAAGGCCATGACTGGCGAGAACGTCGAGGCTATTAAGAAGGTCCTCCAGGACAACGGTCTCCTGTAAAGCTTTCCCAGGCACCCGACCTCGCCGTTCAACCGTGTGGCCATGACCCATTCGGTCAATGGCCACACGGTTTCTCGGCGATCTCGGGCACCTGGATAACCTTTACTGCGCTGTGACGGCTAGCCTGACGGCGCATTTCCTGTAGTTGTTTTTATCTCCGAAGGAGAGCGACATGGAGAACAAGTACGTCTGCTCTGTCGATATCGGCGGAACTAAGATCGCGACTGCCATCATGGAGTACCCGGCTGACGGTAGTGTGCCCCATCCCGTTTTTGAGGCCGAGGTTCCCACAGAGGCCCAAGAGGGCGGCGAGGCCGTCTTCCAGCGTATCGAGGCATCCATCAAGGCTGCTCTCGAGGCGAATCCCGATGTCGAGGTCCTTGGCGTCGGTATCGGTGCCGCTGGCGTCGTCGATCCCAAGACGGGCGCCATCGCGTATGCCAATGAGATCATGCCCGGCTGGTCCGGCGTTCAGTTGGGGCCGCGTCTGCGCGAGGATCTCGGTCTTCCCGTTGCCGTTGTAGGCGACGTGCAGGCTCATGCTCTGGGCGAGGCCCACTGGGGTGTCGGCAAGGGCAAGTTCTCCGTCTTGTGTCTTGGCATCGGTACGGGTATCGGCGGCGCATATGTCGAGAACGGCCGCGTGATGCAGGGCTTCCATGGTGCTGCTGGCCATATGGGCCACATCGAGTGCTCGGCTGCCGCCGGCATTCCCTGCGCCTGCGGGCGTTCCGGCCATCTGGAGTCGGTTGCTTCGGGCACTTCCATTGGTCGTATGTACGATGAGCGCTTTGGCCGCGTCGACCCCAGCCGTCCTTCGGTCGGTCGCGATGTGAACGACCTGTGCCGTGCAGGCGACGCAAAGGCGACCGAGGTCATCCATGATGCCGGCTTTGCGCTGGGTGCCAGCTTGGGCTCGCTCGCTAACATCCTGGACCCTGAGGTCATCGTGCTTTCGGGCGGCGTGATTCACCAAGGTCCCGATTGGCGTTCGCAGACGTGGAAGGATTCGGTGCACGAGGGCTATGCCAGCCAGGCGCTCGATCCGCTTCAGGACACGCCGATCCTCATCGGTTCTCTGGAGGGCGATGCTCCGCTCATCGGTGCCGCTGAGCATCTTCTTGCCTCGTTGAAGTAAACGTATCTGCTGTAGGAGCCTCCCGAGACAGCACGCCTCGGGAGGCTGTTCTGAGAAAGGTTGCAGCCTTATGACCGTCGATCCTTTGATTCAATCCCTGAAGTGCAAGCTCGTCGTGAGCGTTCAGGCGTATATGGGCGAGCCGCTTCGTACGCCCGAGACCATGGCTCAAATGTCTCGCGCTTGCGAGCTTGGCGGCGCCGCCGCCATTCGCTGTCAGGGCCTTGCCGACATTGCCGCTATTAAGGGTCGCTGTGAGGTTCCCGTCATCGGCCTGTGGAAGGATGGACACGAGGGCGTTTACATCACGCCGACGCTGCGTCACGCTCGCGCCTGCGTTGCTGCCGGTGCCGATATCGTGGCGATCGACGCCACCGATCGTCCGCGTCCCGATGGCAAGACTGTCGAGGATACCTTCCGCCCGCTGCACGAGGAGGGTGTGCTCCTGATGGCGGATTGTGCCACCATCGAGGACATTCGCCGTGCGGTTGATATGGGCTTTGACCTGGTATCCACCACGCTTTCTCACGGCGTCGCCGCCATCGACTGCACCATGGCCGATGGCCCCGACCTGCCACTCCTGCGCCAGATAGGCCCTGCGTCAGGCGACCGAGGAATTCCCCGGTCTTCCCATCATCTGCGAGGGCCGCGTGCACACGCCCGAGGAGGCTCGCGCTGCGATCGATGCGGGCGCCTGGGCCGTTGTCGTCGGCACCGCCATCACGCACCCCACGAGTATTACGAGTTGGTTCAAGGCTGCGCTTGAGGCGTAAGACAGGCCTCGTATCCGCTCGGGGCGGTATACTCAATATAGGCAATTGACCGCGCGGGATCCGGGTTGCTGGGTCCCGCGCTTGTTTTTGGGAGGCAGCACATGCAAAAGGGAGATGCCATGGATGCGGCGGAGCGCTCGGAGCGCATCCCCGATATCGTCATCATCACCGGAATGTCCGGATCGGGCCGCACACAGGCCATGCACGTGTTCGAGGACATGGGCTATTTTTGCATTGATAACCTGCCTCCGCGTCTCATCGCCCAGCTTGCCGAGCTCGTCGGCATCAATACGGGCGTGGGTAGGCATCTTGCCGTCACCTGCGACCTGCGCAGCCAGGGCTTGTTCGATGAGCTGCTCGATGCCGTTGCCGCACTCGAGGAGCGCGAGATGAGCTGTGATATCGTGTTTCTCGAGGCTTCTGACGAGGTGCTGATCCGTCGTTATAGCGAAAACCGCCGCCGTCATCCCATTGCCAAACCGGGGGAGACTACGGCCGATGCCATTCAGCGCGAGCGCCTTCAGCTGCAGGGCGTGCGCGATCGAGCCGATATGATTATCGACACGAGTCGTCTGCGCACCTCTGCGCTGCGCAACAAGCTACGTATGGCATTTTCCGAGCTGTCCGACCAACAGCTCATGGACGTCCATGTGTTCTCGTTTGGCTTTAAGCACGGCATGCCCGTCGAGGCGGACATTATGATCGACGTCCGCTTCCTGCCCAATCCGTTTTACGATCCCGAGATGCGCACGATGACCGGTCTCGATAAAAAGGTCTCCGATTTTGTTCTGGACCACCCCAAGACGCAGGAGTTTTGGAAGGCTTGGACACAGCTGCTCGATACGGTGATGCCGGGCTATATCGCGGAGGGTAAGCCGCAGCTTTCTATCGCCATCGGCTGCACGGGCGGACAGCACCGTAGCGTCGCCATTGCCGAGGCCACGGCCCGTTACCTGGAAGGCGCCCAGTATCACGTGAGCATCTCCCACCGCGACCTGTCGCGCGCCAACACGAAGGCATAGGCCTGCATGTCGTTTACCGCTGAGGTGCGCGACGAGCTTGCGCGCTGCGAACCCGAATGTGAATACTGCGATTTGTCGACGCTTGCCGCCCTGACGCGTGTGAGCGGTACGCTTTCGTTGGCCGGCTCCGGGCGGTATCGTTTGACGGTCGCGACCGAGACGGGAGCCGTCGCGCGCACGATGATCACGCTGACGCATCGCATCCTTAAGCTCAAAACGGAATTCACCGTTCGTAAATCGGTCTTGCATAAGGTCCGTAACTATCTCATTACCCTGCCCGATCAACCCGACTTGGACAAGGCTCTGGTGCTGCTGGGCATTCTAGACCGCAGAGGAGGGCTCGTCGCTGGTGTTCCCCGACACATCGTTGCCCGTCCCTGCTGCAGGCTTGCCTACATCCGCGGCGCGCTCATCGCGGGCGGCTTCGTGGCCGATCCACGCGGCGATTTCCATTTGGAGATCGCGGTGCAGGGTGAGCAATATGCCAAGGGGCTTTGCGACCTGTTGGGGCAGATTGGGGTCCATGCTCGTGTTAATGCGCGGCGGGGGTCATATGCCGTGTACATTAAGAGCGCCGAGGAAATCGAGCATCTATTAAAGCTGATTGGTGCCAAGCGCAGCGTTGCCGAGATTGAGGAGGCGCGCGCGGTCAAGTTGGTTAAGAACGATGTGAACCGTCGCGTGAACGCCGAGCTCGCCAACCAGACCAGAAGCGCCGGTGCTGCCCAACATCAGCTTGCGCTTATCGATGAGCTCGAGCAGCGCGGCCTTCGCGATGCGCTTCCGGATGCCTTGGCGGTCTTTTGCGACCTGCGCGAGCGCTATCCCGATCTGTCGCTGCGTGATTTAGGGGAGATGGCTGACCCTCCCTTGTCGAAGTCGGCCCTCTACCATCGTGTTTTACGTCTTGAAAAGCTCATTGAAGCAAACAAGTAGTTTAAAGTATTGACGTATATACGGATTTAGCTGCTATTTTATTCTTTAAAACGTTTTAACGTAAATTTGATTTTCAATTTCGAGCATTCTCGTGAAATTCAAGTCAAAAAAAAGGTATATTAGGCGAGTGGTTAGTTTGTGGGCCTCAACGGCGGGCGCTGTAGCTTGCGGGGGCCTTACGAAAGGAGACACAATGGCAGTAAAGGTTGCTATTAACGGCTTCGGTCGCATCGGTCGTCTGGCTTTCCGTCAGATGTTCGGTCATGAGGGCTCCGAGATTGTCGCTATCAACGACCTCACCTCTCCCGATATGCTCGCTTACCTGCTGAAGTACGACTCCACGCAGGGCAACTACGCTCGCGATCACGAGGTCGTTGCTGGCGAGGATTCCATCACCGTTGACGGCAAGGAGATCAAGATCTACAAGGAGGCCGACGCCAACAACCTGCCTTGGGGCGACCTCGACGTCGACGTCGTTCTCGAGTGCACCGGCTTCTACACCAGCAAGGCTAAGGCTCAGGCCCACATCAACGCTGGCGCCAAGAAGGTCGTCATCTCCGCTCCGGCCGGCAGCGATCTGCCCACCATCGTGTACAACGTCAACCACGAGACGCTGACCGCTGAGGACAACATCATCTCCGCTGCTTCCTGCACCACCAACTGCCTCGCCCCGATGGCCAAGGGTCTGAACGACTTCGCTCCCATCGTGTCCGGCATCATGACCACCATTCACGCCTGGACCGGCGACCAGATGCCGCTCGACGGCCCGCAGCGCAAGGGCAACAAGCGTCGTAGCCGCGCCTGCGCCGTCAACATCGTCCCCAACACCACCGGTGCTGCCAAGGCTATCGGCCTGGTTCTCCCCGAGCTCAACGGTAAGCTCATCGGTGCCGCCCAGCGCGTCCCGACGCCGACCGGCTCCATCACCAACCTCTACGCTGTCGTTGACAAGAAGGTCACCGTCGACGAGGTCAACGCCGCTATGAAGGCCTACGCTTCCACCATCTCCGAGACCTTCGGTTACAACGAGGACGACATTGTCTCCACCGACATCATCGGCGAGACCCACGGCTCCATCTTCGACGCCACTCAGACCATGTGCTCTGATCTCGGCAACGGCCAGACCCTCGTTCAGGTCACCTCTTGGTACGACAACGAGAACTCCTACACCTCTCAGATGGTCCGCACCATCAAGTACTTCGAGAAGTTCGTTGCTTAATTTAGCTTTTAGCGAATAGCTCGTTGAGCGTCTAAAGAAGGGCGCGGCCTTATAGGGCTTACACCCTAGGGTCGCGCCCTTTTTATAGGAAATCGTCTGCCGTAATGGGAGGCAGACACGTACGAAAGGTAGAAGCAAACATGGCCTTTACCAAGAAGACCGTCCGCGACATCGATGTCGACGGCAAGCGCGTTCTCGTCCGCGTTGACTTCAACGTGCCTATCAAGGATGGCGTCGTTGGCGACACCACCCGCATCAAGGCTGCCCTGCCCACCATCAACTACCTCGTTGAGCACAACGCTCGCGTCATCCTCATGAGCCACCTCGGCCGTCCCGAGGGCACCGGCTTCCAGCCTGAGCTCTCCCTTGAGCCTGTCGCCAAGAAGCTCGCTGAGCTCTCTGGTCTCGATGTTGCCTTTGTCGCCGACACCTACGGCGAGAAGGCTGCTGAGGCTGTCGCCGCCGTCGAGCCGGGCAAGGTCCTCGTTCTCGAGAACGTCCGTTTCGACAAGCGTGAGAAGAAGAACGATCCCGAGATCGCCAAGAAGCTCGCTTCCTATGGTGACGTCTTCGTTCTCGATGCCTTCGGCACCGCTCACCGCGCCCAGGGTTCCGTCGTGGGCCCCGCCGCTTACCTGCCTGCCGTCGCCGGCTTCCTGCTCGAGAAGGAGGTCGACACGCTGACCGGCATCTTCGCCGAGCCCGAGCGCCCCTTCGTCGCTATCGTCGGCGGTTCCAAGGTTTCCTCCAAGATCGGCGTTCTCGATCACCTCATCGACTCCGCTGACACCCTGATCATCGGTGGCGGCATGGCCTACACCTTCTTCCTGGCTCAGGGCCTGACCGTCGGTCAGTCCCTCAAGGAAGAGGACTGGGTCGAGCGCGCTGGCGAGATGCTCAAGAAGGCCGAGGAGAAGGGCGTCAAGATCCTGCTCCCCATCGACAACCGCGTTGCCGATCACTTTGGCGAGGACGCTGTCCCCGAGGTTGTCGCTTCCGACGCTATCCCCGACGATCGTGAGGGCATGGACATCGGCCCCAAGACCGAGGAACTTTACGCCGAGGCCATCAAGGGTGCCAAGACCGTGTTCTGGAACGGCCCCATGGGTGTCTTCGAGTTCGACAACTTCGCTCACGGCACCCAGGCTATCGCCGAGGCCGTCGCCGAGGCCGACTGCACCTCGATCATCGGCGGTGGCGACTCTGTCGCGGCTGTCAACAAGTTCAACCTGGCCGACAAGATGAGCTGGATCTCCACCGGTGGTGGCGCTTCCATGGAGCTCGTCGAGGGTAAGGCCCTGCCCGGAGTGGAGGCGCTTCTCGATGCCTAATCGCACCCTTCTGATCGCTGGTAACTGGAAGATGAACAACGACGTCGCTGAGGCCGCCAAGCTTGCCGACGAGCTGGCTCAGGCTCTGCCCGAGGTTCCGGCTGGCGTCGAGGTGCTCGTCTGCCCTCCGACCATTGACATCACCACGGTTCATGACCGCATTCAGGCTGCCCCCATCGCCCTCGGTGCACAGAACGTGTACTGGGAGGCCAAGGGTGCCTTCACCGGTGAGTCCTCTTGCGACATGCTCAAGTCCGCTGGCTGCACCTACTGCATCATCGGCCACTCCGAGCGTCGCGACTACTTCCACGAGACCGACGAGGACCAGAACAAGAAGGCCAAGGCCCTCGTTGCCGCCGGTCTTGTTCCCGTCTTCTGCTGCGGCGAGTCCCTCGAGGTCCGCGAGGCTGGCACCTATGTCGAGCACGTCGTGAACCAGGTCAAGGCTGGCCTTGCTGGTCTTGAGATCACCTGCCCCAAGCAGGTCGTCGTCGCTTACGAGCCCATCTGGGCTATCGGCACCGGCAAGACCGCTACCGCCGAGGACGCTCAGGAGGTCTGCGGCGCTATCCGTGAGACCCTCAAGGAGATGTTTGGCGAGGAGCTCGCTAACGGCATCCGCGTTCTCTATGGTGGCTCCGCCAAGCCCGGCAACATTGCCGAGCTCGTCGCCAAGCCCGACGTTGACGGCGCCCTCGTGGGCGGCGCTTCGCTCAAGGCTGCCGACTTCGCCTCTATGGTCGTCAAGGCAGGCGAGTAGGACATATGGCACAGCGTCATCTTCCTGCACTCCTGATCATCATGGATGGTTGCGGCCTTGCTCCGGCTGATGGCGAGAACGCCGTCGCCGCTGCCAAGACGCCCTTCCTTGATAGCCTGTACGAGAAGTATCCTCACACCACGCTCGGTGCTTCGGGCGAGGACGTGGGCCTTCCCGACGGCCAGATGGGCAACTCCGAGGTGGGTCACCTCAACATCGGTGCCGGCCGCATCGTGTTCCAGGAGCTTTCGCGCATCAACAACGCCATCAAGGACGGCTCCATCGCCAAGAACGAGGTCTTCGTCAAGGCTATGGACGACGTCAAGGCTGACGGCAAGACCCTCCACCTCATGGGCCTTATGAGCCCTGGCGGTGTTCATTCTCACATGAACCACGTCGAGGCTCTGGTCAAGATGGCTGCCGAGCACGGCGTCAAGACCGTTCGCGTCCACGCCTTCATGGATGGCCGCGACGTCGACCCGCAGTCCGGCGCCGGCTACATGAGCGAGTTCTGCGCCTTCCTGGCTAAGATCTCCGAGGAGACCGGTTGCGACGCTCGCGTTGCCACCGTCTCGGGCCGTTATTGGGCCATGGACCGCGACAACCGTTGGGAGCGCATCCAGCGTGCCTACGACGTCATGGTCAATGCGTCCGATGCCGATACCGACCCCGTTGCCGGTATCAAGGCCTACTACGAGAAGGATCCGCGCGGCGACGAGTTCGTCGAGCCCTTTGCTGCCCACAACGAGGGCATTCACGAGGGCGATGCGGCCATCTTCTTCAACTTCCGTCCCGACCGCGCTCGTCAGATGACCCGCGTGTTCACGGACAAGGAGTTCGACGGCTTTGAGCGCGAGCAGATCAAGCTTTCGCACTTTGTGACGATGACCGAGTACGATCCGACGTTTGACGTCGAGGTCGCCTTCCCCAAGACGTTCCCCGAGAACGTTCTGGCCGACGTCATCGCAGCCAATGGCCTGAAGCAGCTGCACACCGCCGAGACCGAGAAGTACGCTCACGTGACGTTCTTCCTCAACGGTGGCATCGAGGAGCCCAAGGAGGGCGAGGAGCGCGTGCTCGTCGCTTCCCCCAAGGTCGCTACCTACGATCTGCAGCCCGAGATGAGCGCTCCCGAGGTTACTGAGAAGCTCGTCGCCGCAATCAACGAGGATCGCGCTGATTTCTACATCGTGAACTTCGCAAACTGCGACATGGTTGGTCACACCGGTGTATTCGACGCCGCCGTTCAGGCCGTCGAGGCTGTTGACGATGCTCTGTCCAAGGTTGTCCCGGCGATTCTCGCCAAGGGCGGCTTTGCGCTGATTACCGCCGACCATGGCAACGCCGATCACATGTTTGACGTTGCTTCCGACGGTTCCAAGCATCCGTTTACGGCTCACACCACCAACCGCGTGCCGTTCATCATCGTTGATGATAAGGCCAAGCTCACCGGTATCGAGAACGGCCGTCTTTCCGATATCGCTCCGACCATGCTCACCATGGCTGGTATTGAGCCTTCCGCCGAGATGACGGGTCGCGTGCTCGCCACCGAGGCCTAATAGAAAACAAATACCGTTTTCTAGTAAGGGGGTTGTCCACAACCGGACGACCCCCTTTTTTGGTATTTCTGCCATTTCTACCCCGTCCCTAAATGGCAGGTGGGGGAGTGTTGGGGGTTGTGGTACAGTACTGGAGTTTGAATTGTTCTATTAAGGAGCTTATCTATGGGTCCGTTCCAGATTCTTCTGTTTGTCGTTTGGGCTGTCTCTGCCGTGGCGCTGACGATTCTCGTCCTGATGCACTCCGGCAAGGGTACCGGCGTTTCGGATATGATTGCCAGCTCGCTGTATAACTCCAGCTCTGCCACGGGCGTTATGGAGCAGAACCTCGATCGCCTGACGGTAATTATGGCCGTCGTTTTTGCCGTGTGTGTCGTTCTGTGCATGTTCTTCTTCCCGCAGGGCATCGTCGGCTACTAAGCATCGGCGTATATACGTTTGTAAAGGGTCCCGCATATGCGGGGCCCTTTTTGTTTACAGACTTGTAATAGAGTCAAAATATCCCCACATACTTCGCCTAACTAAAGAAATTCTCGACCGTTAACCGGAATCAGCGCCAAATTGTGCATAAAATGCGCTACTGTATTGCAAAACGTTGGCCCGCATTGCATAACCAGCCATAACGGCGGACCGCGTTTGAATGGTTCGATTGGGCTGTCTCGACGTTGCCCGGCCGAATTCACTTTGTCCTATCTCATAAGGAGGATGGCATGGCTGATTCTATGTTCCACCAGCCCGTTATGGGTCGTCGCGCCTTTGTTGGCGGCACCCTCGCTGCGAGCTCCATGGCTTTTCTTGCCGCGTGCGGCAAGAAGGGCGGCGACGCTTCCGGATCTGACTCCGGTTCGACGCTGAACTTCTACATCAACAACCCGGTCTGCATCGACCCCTACAACGTCCAGGAGGATCAGGGCACTCAGGTCGAGTACCAGCTCTTCGACGCTCTGACGGAGTACGATAACGAGAAGGGCGAGATCGTTCCGCTGGCTTGCGAGTCCTTTGAGGCTAACGACGACGCCACTGAGTTTACCTTCAAGATCAAGAAGGCTAAGTTCCACAACGGTGACGACGTTACCTCCAAGTCCTTCAAGCTCGGCTGGGAGCGCCTGGTCAACACTAAGTCGGCCATCGCTACCGAGTATGGTCCTTCCGAGGTCTCCTACCACCTTTCCATGGTCGAGGGCTATGACGATCTGCTTGCCGGTAATGCTACCGAGCTGTCCGGCGTTACCTGCCCGGATGACGAGACCCTCGTCGTCAAGCTGACTTCCGCCTACGCCGACTTCCCGTTCGTCGCCTCTCACCCGGCTCTGTCCCCGGTTCCCGAGTGCGCCGAGTCCGATGTCAAGAGCTTCTACCTTGCCCCGGTCGGTAACGGCCCGTTCATGATGGACGGCAAGTGGGAGGATGGTCAGGAGATCAACCTCAAGAAGTTTGACGATTACTATGGCGACAAGGCCAAGATCGACGCCATCCACTTCCAGGTCATCAAGGACGTGGAGACCGCTTACAAGGAGTTCCAGGCCGGCAACCTCGATGTCTGCGACGTTCCCGTTGCTCAGATCGACGCCGCCAAGAAGGACCGCGGCGAGTCCAAGGATGGCTACACCATGGGTGATGGCGAGCGCATGCTGCTCGGCTCCGAGCCTTCCACGTACTATCTGACGTGCAACACCACGGCCGAGCCGTTCAACAACGCTGACCTGCGCAGGGGCATCTCCCTGGCTATCAACCGTGAGGCCATCTGCAAGACCATCTTCAAGGGCACCCGTACCCCCGCCGACGGCATCGTTCCTCCGGGAATCGCCGGCTACAAGGAGGGCGCATGGGAGTTCTGCGCCTATGACGTCGACAAGGCTAACGAGTACCTCGACAAGGTCGCTCCCGCTGGCGCTAACGGCGATCGTGGCATTAATGTGACCCTGTCCTACAACCAGGACGGTGGCCACAAGGAGATCATGGAGTCCATCATCGGCGACCTCGCCAAGGTGGGCATCACCGCCGTCTCCGATACTCCCGAGTGGTCTGCCCTGCTCGAGCAGTATCAGAACTTCAACTATCAGTTCGGCCGTCTGGGCTGGATCGCCGATTACCCGATCATGGACAACTTCCTGTACCCGCTGTTCCACTCCGACTCCCTCGGTGGCGACAACCGCTCTGGTTACAACAACCCCGAGTTCGATGCCAAGGTCGATGAGGCTCGCGCCACGGTTGACGACGACGAGCGCATCGCCAAGATGCAGGAGGCTGACGCTATGGTCGCCGCTGACTGCCCGGTTATCCCGGTGATGTTCTACACGCACACCATCGTCGGCTCCGATCGCGTCAAGTACCTCTATGTCGATCCGCAGAAGCACGCCGATCTGGGTACCGCTGAGCTCGCCTAAGAGTTTTGCAGCTTCCATGAGGGTCAAGTATTTACGTAGACCTCATGGGAAACATACAGTTCTCCCTAACCTGGGGTAAACTGGCTGATGGTAATTTTGGGATGCCGGTCTGGCATCCCATTTAGGTTAATCCCTAGATAGGGGAGTGGTATGGGTAAGTACATCGTTAAACGTGTGCTTCAGTTCATCCCGGTATTTTTGGGCGTTACGTTGATTCTGTTCGCCCTCCAGAATATTGTGCCGGGAGACCCGATCAAGCTGATCGGTGGAGACAAGGCTCTGTCCCCCGAGGTAGAGCTTCAACTTCGCGTGCGCTATCACCTGGTCCAGGCGGACGAGGACGGCAAGGCGATCCTTGACGAGAACGGCGATCCCGTTCCAACGTCGCTTGTGGACCAATACTTGAATTACATGAATGGTCTGCTTCATGGCGATCTGGGCAATTCGTATCAGCGCAAGCTGCCGGTTGCGGAAATCTTTGCCCAGAAGTATCCGTATACGGTTAAACTCGCCGCGTGCGCCATTGTGCTCGAGGCAATCATGGGTATCGGTGCGGGTATCATTTCGGCGGTAAAGCGCTATTCCTTCTGGGATATTTTGGTAACGCTGACCACGTCGATCCTCGTTGCCGTTCCTGCATTCTGGCTCGGTATGCTGCTGCAGCTGTTCTTTGGCGTCATCCTTAAGGATGCCACCGGCGGCGCATTCTCCATGCCGATCTCGGGTGCCGGCGGCTCCAGCTCTCAGTATCAGGATTGGATGCACTATGTGCTTCCGACCATTACGCTGGCTTCGGTTTCGACCGCCTATGCTGCCCGCATCATGCGCTCGCAGCTGCTCGACGTCATGAACCAGGATTACATCCGCA
>CABMPS010000007.1 GCA_902388545.1 uncultured Collinsella sp. | reverse complement strand
AACAAACTTAGTGTCGCAAGCAGACCCGCCGTTGGAATTAAAGGCAACCGTCCAAGACTCAACAGCCCCCAGCTTGAACAGAGTACCCGAATCATTGATGTAGTACAGGTTGCCAGAAGCATCGGCAATGACCGGAGAGTCACAGTACTGGTAATGGCCGGCCGCATCATAGATCTGCGTCGCCTCTGCATCGCCGAGAGTATAGCGATACACGCCACCACCAGCAGAGTAGTTGACGTAATCCTTGCTATCCGCGCTGTTCACGGTGAAGTACACATAGGTCTTGCCGCCCTGAACACTCACCAGCGGAGTAGCGGCAATACCGTTGAGGCCAGCCGGCAGCGCCTTGCCGTCGGCAGCAGCGACCATCGTGGTCTTGTCCGTCTTCAGGTTATAGAGAACCAGAGCAGAGCCCGTAGCCGTCTGTCCGCCGACAATCAGATTGTCACCAGACACCGCAGGGGCGCTCAGATTATTCGTAAGGCCCAGATCAACCGTCTTCTGTTCACTCAGCACGCCCTTTGCCGAAAGCAAAATCACATGGAGCTTTCCGTCGTGCGTCATCTGATAGAAGGTCGAACCATTGGACGGATCGGCAATGCAATCGGCATTTGCGACAGCGCCGAGCTTCATGGTCGAAACGACATCGCCCGTCGTCTTATCAATGCACTTAAGCGTGCCCGCGCTCGTAGGAACAATGGTGTACTTATCCGTCAGCGCAGCGCCAGTCCAATAATAGCCCTCGGAAGGGTCAATGTTCTGCCAAGAGACTTCGCCCGTGGCAATCTTGATACGCTTCAGGGAGCCGTTGCCGTAGGTCGCGTTGTAATTCTCGTCATACGAAATATCGACCGAGCCTACATAGACGTACTCGCCGTCCGAAACGACGGTGCAGGAGCTCTGCGTCAAGTCCGTCAAACCAGGCGTCAGCCACTTGCAGATCAGCTTGTCTGCAGTAATCGCCTGGACCGCACCGCCGTTGAGCGGAACGATGATAAGGCCATTGGTATAGATCGGACGAGAGGTATAGCTCACCTTGGAGGCAAGCGGCGCAGAGGCAACCTTTTTGCCCGTGGACGAATCGATCTTAATGAGCTCGTTCTCGGTCGCGATGTACACAAAACCGTTAGCAATGACAGGCTCGCTGCAGTTGGCATACTGCTGACCAGACTCGGCCTTCCAATCGAAGGCCCACTTAAGACCGGCGGCCTGCGCAGGCGTCTTGGCGTCCGTAACGGACGTACCGTTGCCGCTGTTGCCGTAGCCGGCCCACTCGGCATCCCAATCAGGAGTCGTCGCACTCGGGTCCACGACAATCTTGTCGGGATCGGGCATGGGCGAATCGTCGGTGGTATAGGCAAGCGTAACCTTATCGCCGCTCTTGAGCGTAATCTGGTTGGCGCAGAGTAAGGAGGGCTCTCCATTGATATACAGGTGCCAAGATTTATTGGTCGCAGCATCCCAGGCATACGGCTTGTGATCGAACGGCGAGTTGATGGAATTGAGGAACCAGTACTCACCACTCTGGGAGCCGTTGTACGTAACGCCCTTGGCCTTCAGGACCGTCTCAATAAGGTTCTGGGCAGTAGAGCCTTCGGGCAAAGAAACACTGCTTGCCGAGCCCCAGCAAGTATTGTTGCCGTTGACATCGGGGCCGACAACATCGACAGACCCAAGAACCTGACCGGGGAGGGCATCGGCGTCAGCACCATACATAAAGGTGACGGCGTCGCCCTCTTGGAGCTCGTAGTTGCCGGCACCGACCGTGGCGGACTTGCCATTTACATAGAATTGCCAATAACTGCGGGTCGCAGGATCATACTTATAGGTCTTACCGTCAAGCGGCGATTTAATGCCGCTGAGGTACCAGCCCCAAGACTCTTCACTAGCAACGAGATCAAGACCAGTCTGCTCCAGCAGATCCTTGGCAGTAGAGCCCGCCTTGAGACTCATCTGACCCGTCGAAGCCCAAACCTGCTGCTTGCCGTCCTTGTCCTTACCGAGGACCTGAACGGAAGCATGGACAGAATCGGAGGGCAACTGGTCGCCCCAGCCACCGTAGAACCACGTAACGGTATCGCCAGCATGAATGGTGACATTGTCTGCCGTGCAGTCGCTCGACTTGCCGTTGATGAACAGCTGCCAATAGGTCGAATAATCGAGCGGCTTACCCAGCTCAACGCCGTTGTACTTAAGGCTCAGAATGAAGGAGCCCGCAACAACGGCATCGATGTCATTCGCCTCGAGCGCGACCTTCGTAAGGTCAAGTGCGTTCGAGCCGGACGTCACCACATACTGCGCGTTATCGACCCAAGTCTGAGTCTTGCCCTGGGCATCGCGACCAATGACGGTCACATTTGCGGCAACCTGGTCCTTAACGACAGGGGACGAGCTACCAGCCGTATAGGCAAACTCAATCTTCTGCCCCTGGGTGAGCTTGACGCCGCTCGCGCCAACCGAGGAAGACGCGCCGTCAACAAACAGCTGCCAGTAGGCATAAGTCGCCGGATCGAAGGCAAGCGTGCGGCCATCGCTCGGGGACGTGATGCTTTCGAGGTAAAAACCGTATGCCGTGTTCGGATCGTATTTCGCCTTGAAGCCCACCTTCTGCTGCAGCTTAACGAAGGCGTCCGCAGCCGTCGCGCCCTCGTCGAGCTTGAGTTGCGTAGGTGCCACCCAGGTCTGAGCCTTGCCGTCGGCATCGATGCCGATAATCGAGAACGAGACCTCGACTTGCTTCTTGGCGACATCGCCGGTTTCTGTCGGGTTCTCTGTCTGGACGGCAGTCGCGGCGGCAGATCCTGCTTGGCCAGCGGATGCCGTCGAAGACCGCTCGCTCGCGGTAGGGTTCTCCCCCGTCGCCGAGCCCTCGTCGCCAGTTGCCGCCTCTGTTGTGGCGGCACTAGCTGCAGGCGCGCCCTCGGAATCCGAAACCTCGGCCTTACCCTGGTCGGCAGCACCGTCCGCGGCCCCCGTGCCCTCACTCGGTGTCGCAGCCTGAGCCACAGCCTCGGCAATGCCCTCGGCGCCCTCGGCCCACAGCTGAGCCGGCGTGGTGCCAAAGGCCATCGCGAAGGCCAGGAATGCCACCAGGCCGCGCTTGGCTACGCCGCGCGCAATTGCGCCACGGCGATGCGAGACGCGCTGGCGCTCGTCCACAAACATATCCATTTGCCTCCCATTGTCTGTACTTGGAGCGTTGCCTTGAGGTTGCCCCACGTCATCGCGCATGTTGCGCTCGAGTTCCCCCATCGGGGTCCCCCTTCCCTCCAGAGCCCTATGCACACCGGCGGCATACGCCGCAGCCGCATGCAAGATGGGAGGCGATCCGACTTAACCTTAACGACTCGGGCACGTCGTCCGATCTGCGACGCGAACATCCCGAGCCAAGAGGAATTACGGTTGCTGGTACAGCCGGGGACTTGCACCCCAATTCTCCCAAACGCGCAGGTAAACCGCGTATTCATGCGTCTCCGCACCACCATCTAGGCCATCGATTATTACCGTCAAAATGGTATCACGCAAAAGGGCCTCGCACGCAGGCGAAGCCCAAGGTAAAAGCTATTGTTTGCGATAGGAAAATGCGGTGACGGTCGCGGCCTCTAGTGCTTGCCGCCGTGACTGTTGAGCCAGATATTGCGGCCCAGCATAAGTGCCAGCACCAGCGCGCTCACGTAGCCCAAAAAGCCAATGACCGGAATGCCGAACACAACCGGCTCGATGCGCGCGTAGTACACCACCGACGAACCGATAAACAGGCCGGCGATCACAATAGCCATCGACATGCGGTCGATAATCCCACCTAGCTGTCGCAGCGCCTTATCGCTGCTCATGATCTGCGTGTTCACCTTAAGCTGGCCGCGCGTGAGCATGCGCGAAGCCAGGCCAAGATACTCGGCCGCCTCGAGCGAGCCCTTCGCCGCGCGATAGCTGCTCGCGGCAAGATCGCGCCCCATGTCGCGCACGCGCGTATAGGTGCTTTTCTCGTTTTTAATGTGCGTTTGGATGATCTGGATCATGTTGACGTTGGGCATGTACTCGGTCAGCAAACCCTCGAGCGTCACCATGCCGCGCGCGAACATCGTTACCACGCTCGGCAGCTCAACGTCGTTTTTGCGCGCCAGGTTTAACAGCGAGGTCAAAAACTCGCCGATATCCAGATCCTTCAGGTCAAGGCCTGCAAAGTCAGCCACGATAAAGTCCAAATCGGACAAAAAGGCCGAATGATCGAGCTCAGCCGAGTCGCCACGCGTCACGGCGAAGCGCATGAGCGAATCCTTGAGCTTGGGCACGTCACCCTCGGCCACGGCGAAAATCATGTCCTTGACGATACCGCGATCGTGACTCGACATGCGTCCGACCATGCCCAAGTCGATAAAGTAAACGATGCCGTCCTTGAGAATAATGTTTCCCGCATGCGGGTCGGCATGGAAAAAGCCGTCATCGAGCACCTGCGTCGAGTAATCCTCGACGATTGCGGCACCGATCTTTTCCAAGTCATAGCCCTCGGCCACCAAGCGTTCAGGATCGGCGATCGAAATGCCGTCGACGTAGTCCATGACCACCACGTGCTCGGTGCACAGGTCCAGATAGGATTTAGGGCACGTCACGCCATGAACGCTCTTATGGAACTCGTAGAAGTCGTTGAGGTTTTTGGCCTCGGCCAAAAAGTTGGTCTCCTCGCGAAACGAGGTCCACAACTCCTCGACTACGCCGTGCAGGTCAACGAATTGATCGGTGTTGACGAACTTGGAAACGATACGCACCACCGAGCGGATGATATCGATGTCCTGTGCCATAACCTGCTGCGCACCGGGGCGCTGCACCTTGACGGCCACGTCCTCGCCCGTCACCAGACGAGCGCGGTGCACCTGCGCTACCAAGCGGATTGGGGTCGATCGCATCGAACATCTCCCCCAGGCGCAGGCCATATTCTTCTTCCAGACAACTGAGTACGACCTCGTACGGCACCGGCTCCACGTCGGAGCGCAGACGACGCAGCTCGTCGCAAAAGCGTTGCGGCAGAATCTCGGACCGGTTGGCCAGAATCTGCCCCATCTTGACGAACATGGGGCCGAGTTCCTCGAGCAGGCGGCGCAAACGAACCGGCGTGAGGTTATCCCACACACGGTACTTTTTGACCAGGCGAACAATCTGCCCGATGCGTTCGCGACGACCCGCCGGCGTGAGCTGGTATTCCTCGTCCGGCGCCATCGCGTCGGGCTCCTCTGGCACCATATCGACAGCGCGCGGCTTCTTGCGAGCGCCCGAGACGGCGGCGTCGACCTCATCGACAACCGCCGCCTCGTCACCCAAGGGATCTAGATTGTTGTAATCGGTGGTGGAATCTGCCATCTGCGCTGCTACTCGGCCTCTTCGGTATCCTTCGCATCGTCGGGCTCAACGGACTCGACGGGCACCGAGGTCACGTTGTCCTCGACCGAATCGACGATGTCGCGCACATGGGCCAGGAAGGCCGTACGCTCGGGCGCGGTCATAACGCGGACGCGAGCCAGAATGAGCTCGTCGAGCACGCGTTGGGCCGCGGTCTCGCCCTGCACGCCCAGACGCTCGGTCAGATCGGAGATGGTACCGCCGGCCTGCTCGAACATGTCGGACACGCTGCGGGCGATATCGGGGGTGGCGGTGTCCTTGCGGACCTGCTCGCCTTTGGTGTTAAGGTCGTCGAGGACCTTCTTGCCGCCTTCGACAGCAACGGCGGCAGCGCCAAAGCCCACGTTGATGGCGCCGTTAACAAGCTGATCGAGTTTCATAACCATGGTTGCCTCCAATCACAAACAACTGCATTGGCGTTCTTGTACCCAAGATTGAGTGAAAGCGACAAAGCGTTTTAGCGCTATTCGATCGACGGGAAATCCCTATCTCACGTTGTCGTTCATCGCGAAAGAGTTCTTCATGGCACAGCTCGTGGTGTAGAGCACCTTACCCAGTAGAGCATCGGTCTCTACGCGAACACGCTCGGCAAAGGCCTCATTGGCGCGTGCAAGTTCGGCAGGTACCTCGGCCTCAGGCAGAGCGGCTACGGCAGCATCGACGTCATGGATCTGCTTGTGGCCCATGCCACCGACCTTCTCCTGATAATCCTCGACTGCGCGACCGCACTCATGGAAGCGGACGTCGGCCAGCGCGCCGATCAGGCGGTTGGCCCAGTAGAAGTTTTCGGACGTCACGCGAGCCTGCGTGTCGGCATAGTACTCGGGCATGGTCTCGACGTTGGCGTACAGCGGAACCAGCGCGTTAAACGAGTTGGAGCCAAAGGCCATCCACTGCACGGCGCGGTAGGCCGGCTGCGCATAGGGGCGCAGCTGCAACACGGCGAGCTGGCTGTTGCGGTTGATGCCGATGGGGCGATAAGCGCCACGCGTGGCGGGCGTGCCCTTGCTGCCGTAGCAGTCGTACTCCGTGCCCTGGTAGTGGCTCGAAAGCACGTACTTGATGTCCTCGATGGTCACCTTGCGCTCGGGCACGCGGCTCCAGGGGATGTCGTCGCTCTCGGGCGTGTAGTCGGCCTCAGGGCCGTCCCACACATCGCTGGGGTTGAGGCAGCGCTGCATGTACCAGGCGCGGGGCGTGTTGTAGACATGGTCGCTGTCGCTGTGCGAGCCAAAGGCCTCGCGCGGGTTAAAGATCGCAGCCGGGCCGTCGCCATCGACGCCCAGCGTCAGGTCCAGATGCCACTCGGCCATCCAGGCACGCAGGTCGGCGGAGCACATGTGGTCGGCCTGGGCGCCCTCGGCGTCATCCAGGTCAAAGCTGTCGATACCCAGCTGGTTGGGCATGGTCACATAGGCGTCATCGGGCACGCGCTTGGCGATCCAGTGGTGGCCGCCGATGGTCTCGAGCCACCAGATCTCGTCCACGTCGCTAAAGGCGATGCCGTTGTTCTCGTAGGTGCCATAACGCTCGAGCAGGTCACCCAGAATGCGTACGCCGTCGCGGGCGGATTTGGCATATGGCAGCACCAGGGTCACCATGTCCTCCTCGCCCAGGCCACCGGGCTGTGCCGGAACGTATCCGTCCTCGCCCTCGTTGCCCTTGGCGGGCACGTAGTCCACGAGCGGGTCGGCGCCGCGAACGCGCTCGTTGGTGGTGAGCGTCTCGGTTGCGGACATGCCCACATTGAGCTCGTTGAAGCCGGCCTCGGCCCAGATGCCGTGGCCCGGGACAACATCGGGGACGCTCGTGTAGCGCATGGGGTTATCGGGCAGTTCAACGGTCAGGCGACTCAGGACGCTCATGTAGGCACGCGGCTGCTCGTCGGGATGCACCACGCGCATACGCTTGGGCTCAAACACCCCGTTGGACGAGTCCTCGTTGCGGGCGACAAGCGTCGACCCGTCGTAGCTCGCATTCTTACCAACCAGAATCGTTGTGCACGGCATGCGCATCCTCCTTGAGCGAAGAAATCAAACGATAACAGTGTATCGCTTCGGCGCAGAAAGGGCGAAACCGCGGCGCTGGCAACCCCTGTGGTCAAAAAATGCCAAATATGAGTACTGTCACCAATTTAGTAACAGCAATTTTGCTACGTATGGGTGTCGAAAGTCTACACTTGTTCAAAAATTAGATGATGTAATTCCTCATAGGTCCAATAAAATAAGCTCTCTATCGATAATAAATATCGTTAGAGAGCCTATTTGACCTAAAATATATGTGACTATCTTGGCAACAGTACTCATATTTGGCATTTTTTGTCCACGGGGTATAGAACTAACCCCTCAAACAGCCCAAAACGCCTATTTCGATGCGCGCTCGGCCGCTTCGATCACGTGTTTGGCGAGGATCGCCGTCGTCACAGCGCCCACGCCGCCCGGCACGGGCGTGATGGCGTTAACGACCGGCTCCGCAGCATCAGAATCGACGTCACCCACCAGCTTGCCAGCGGCCTCGTCCCAATTAATGCCAACATCGATGATCGTCTGGCCCTCGCGAACCGCATCCACGCCAATCGTACGTGCGCGTCCAACGGCGGCAACCACAATGTCGGCAGCACGGCACTCGGCAGCAAGGTCGTGCGTATGCGTATGGCACGTCGTCACGGTCGCATTGCTCGCCGTAAGCATGGCGGCAACGGGACGGCCAATCACCAGAGACCGACCGACCACAGCAACCTTAGCTCCATCCAGCTCAACGCCGTAATGATCCAGCAAAGCAAGCACGGCTTCGGCTGTGCAGGGGGCAAAACCCTCGCCGCGCCCCGAAAGCGTGGTGAGCAGCGAAGCCGGCGTCATGGAGTCAACGTCCTTGGCAGGATCGAGTGCCGCGGCAACCGCGTCCTCGTCAAGGCCGGCGGGCAGCGGGCGGAACATCAGGCAGCCATGAACAGACGAATCGGTATTGATGTCCTCGATGGCCGCCAACAGCTCGTCCTGCGAAACATCGGCGGGAAGCAAAACGCGGCGAGCTTCAATGCCAACCTTTTCGCAGCGCTTGAGCGCACCGCGCTCGTAGGATAGGTCGTCCTCGCGTTCACCCACGCGCACGATAGCCAGCGTCGGCACAACGCCGCGCTCGCGCAAAGCCACGCAGCGAGCAGCAAGTTCCTCAGTCAAAACGCGAGCAACGGGGGCACCCTTCAGCAGTTCAGCCATGGCTATCCCCTCTTCCTTGCGGCGTCGGCGGCGCGGCGCGCCAGCGCATCGGCGCGCGGCAACCACATGTCGAGCAACTCATCACACGCCGTCTCGAGCTCCTCAGCACGAGCGCGATCCTTCATAGACGTGGTGTTCGCAAAGAGCGTCAAGCTCGCGCCCTGCATAGCGGAACGGCAGAACACGGCGCCGCACGCCACATCGGACAGCAGCTGACGCGAACCCTTGTCGGCCATGTCCTCGAGCAGCGCCAGTGCACGCCCGCAGGCATCCATAATGCGATACGGCGGCATAGCGGCCACATGCAGCGCATCCTGAATCGCGGTCGCTCGAGCCGGATCGCCACGCGGAATACCGTACGCCGCGGACACCTGCCCATATGCACGAACGTCCTCGGCAACCAACTCGACAAGCTCCTGGGCCAGCTCATCAGCCTGGGCAAACGCGCGCGTCAGGTCATCCGCGCGATCGGCAAGCGCGGGGTTGGTCGCGCCGTAGCGCGCGACCATCCCGCACAGCGAGGCGCCCAGCGCGCCCACAAAGGCGCTCGCGCTGCCACCGCCGGGAACCGGCTCGCGTGCGGCAAGTGCCTCGGCAAACTCTCGACAGGTTTTATCCATCATCTCTTGGCTCATACGCACGCACCTTCAAGTCATATACATCGGTCAGGCGGCAACCGCCGACCAACCGCATCGAACACGTAATGGTGCTAAGTCTAGCCCATAAGCACATGGGCGTCAGCGCACCTGGCCATCGCGGATTTCTATGACGAACGATAGGCCATGCCAACGCAAACATGGGACACATGGCCCACGTTTCGAGACTCCCGGGCAGCGGCAACTGGGGCATACATATAGGTAAGGAGCCCCATGTTGGGGCAACGCTCATCACGGCACCGGACGACGAATGGAGGAATCACCGCACAGCAAACAAAGTCATCATGTGCACGCGCAACCGCCGCCCCAGCGATCCGCGGCACACGATGTCCCTGGCAGACAAGGAGGACGCCACCATGAAGAAAAAGACCCTATCAATCCTTTCCCTTTGCATCGCCCTCTTTGCCGCATTTGCCCTTGTCGGCTGCGGCGGGAACGCATCGGGCAGGGGCAGCAGCGCATCCAAGAGCGAGGGCAAGGAAAAGGCCCCCGTCGCCAAGAAGACCGACTTTATCTGGTTTAAGGTCGAGATGCCCGAGGGCGTCGGCGTAAGCGACTCCGCCGGCAAGAATGCCGACAGGGTCCAGCTCACCTTCCCCGAAGACGAGAACGCCTCGGCCGATCGCTTTATCCCCGTTTGGAAAAAAGCGATGACAGCCGAGGAATCCCACGCCGACCAGGCAGAAAAGAAGGGGGATACGTTCCAGTGGAAGGATGGCGGGTCCGTCGAGTATAACGGCAGGACGTGGCTCGTCGGAACATACGAGGACAACAGCGGCATCTCAACCATGCTTTTTACCGACGTTGAGCCGGGAAGCGTCTACGTCCTCATCTCGAACTTCGACCAGCACAAGAAAGAAGCCGAGACGCTCCTCAACTCCATCGAGTTCCCCGATGACATGGCAGAGGCAGTTTCCGAAGCGCGCGAAGTCGAGATTTCGAGCATCGAGCTCAAGTAACGGGACACCCGCACGCGCCTACGCGCACCTGCGCACATGCGCCCCATTAAAGCAACGGGCACCCAACCCCGGGGAGGGCCGACAGGCATCGGCCCTCCCCTCTTTTGGACCCGCGCATATTGCCACTTGTCGGCGCAAATCCGGCCCTCAGAATGGGACACATGGCCCACCCTAGCGAGCCGTCCACGCGTACAGTAAAGGCAGGTAATCCATGGGCGGTTACAGATCGAGGAGGACACGACCACGAAAAAGAAGGCCTTTGCGATTCTCACACTCTGCATCAGTCTCCTTGCCGCGGTTGCCCTGGTGGGTTGCGGCGGAAGCGGCGGCGCTACCGGCAGTGGCGGTGGCGGCGGCGCAGAAAAGCCAGCCGTGGATATGAGGACCGACTTCATTTGGTTTAAGGTCGAGGTGCCCGAGGGCGTCGAGATCACCGACGTTGCCGGCGACACCGCCGACAGGGCCCAGTTTAAGTTCACCGAGAGCGAGCACGCCAGCGATCGCTTCATCCCTGTCTTCGACTCTGACAAGAACGCTGACGAGCTGTTCGACTACGAGGCAAAGTGGAAGGCCAACTCCGGATGGACCGAAAGCGACCCCGTTAAATACAACGGCAAGACCTGGCGCAGTGCTTACTTCACGCACTCGGGCGGCGTAACGACTGAGTACTTCACCGACGTTGAGGGCGGCAGCGTCTACGTGCGCATCGACAACGTCGAGGAGCACAAGGACGCCGTCGAAGCCATGATGAAGTCCCTGGAATTTGCCGATGACATCGCCAAGGCCAAGACTGAGGCCATGGACGTCAAGCTCGACGATATCGAGATCAAGCGCTAAGCGACTGGCGAGCGCAACGGGAAACACGGGCGCAGCGCTAACAAGCGGCGGTGCCCCAGCGCTTCGTACCCAGGGAGGGCCCGTAAACCGGCCCTCCCTTTCTTATGCCGGTAGCCGGCGAACGCGAGGGTGCCGGGCGGCAAAACCACCCCCAGCGCGGTAGCAGCACAAATAGGCAAGCATCCCAACACGTCCGCCCGCCGATTTATAGCGCCGCGCAGGCAATTAAGCCGACGCCTTTAAACATCTGGGCAGTATAGTGACCAAAACTATCGCATAACCGCACCCTGCGAATGGAGGAGTCATGGCCGAACATCATGCCATCAGTCGCCGAGCATTTACACTGGGCTTAGGTCTTGCGGCGCTGTCGCCGCTTGCAAGCCTGCCAGAAACCGCGGCACCGGGCATTCCCCTGCGAGCGGCATTTGCAGACGACACGCCCAAACCGGCGGAGCACCTCGGTAATTTCGTCATTCGCCTTCGCCCCGCGGGCTATTTTCGCACCGCGAGCGTCAACCAAGACGGCAACGTTCGCGGCAACGTCTGCCACCTGTTTAACGACGGCACGTCCAGCAAGCTCATCCTTGAGAACGTAACGACCAAGAATGACGATACAAACTGGTATGCTATCCGCACCTTGCTCAATTTCGAAGAGCATAAAAAGACGGGCTACAGCATTTGGTCGGTCGACGACGACTCTGACAAAGATGGAAAGGTCATCCACGTATGGGGCGGCGAGTATGACAACAAGCCCAGCCGCGCTTTTGCGTTCGAGCGTCAATCAAACGGAACCTATATCATCCGAGACCGCACGGTCGAGAAAGAAACCGAGAAAAAAGACATTAAGTACCTGGCAATAGAATCGAACGGCGAAGACCAGGACAACAATAAGATCTGCCATAAGGGTAAGAGCATTCCGTGGGAGCTCGAACTTATCGGTTACGACATGAAAAAGAACGATGCCACGGTTAGCAGCCTCGACTGGATCACGTACAGCAGCTACGTCGATGGGCCATGTTGGATGAAATACGTCGACGACGACAAGTTCCTCGACGAGCTGAGCATCCCGGGTACGCACGATTCGGGCACCTGCAGCGTGGACAACGACACTGAGCCCCAATCCTCGCAAGTAAAATGCCAGCAGGATTACATTCCCACGCAGTTGCTCGAAGGCATTCGCTATTTTGATATCCGGCTCGGAAAGGGCGACGACCCCGGTATCGACCACGGGGATTACTACCTGCTCAAAAAAGACGCGTACTTTATGCATCTTTCCGATGTCATAGGCTACTTCAAAACGTTTTTGAACGAAAACCCGACAGAAGCGCTCATCATGCTTGTATCACGAGGCAACGACGAGGCTACCGACGAAAGTGTTACGACGGCTTTCGCCAAGGTTTTGGACGACAACCCCAAACTGTTCTATACGTCGAGCCGAATCCCCACGCTACACGAGGTGCGCGGAAAGATCGTTCTGCTGCGTCGATTTAGGCTCGCCGGCAACAGTGTAAGCGGCCACACGTGGGGCCTCGACCTTACCGAATGGGATGACAAGATCAAGGCTCACTCCGACAGCGCCACTATGTGTCTCGTCCAAGACGCGCGGGGCTTTGAAGCCGCGGGGGAAACAGGCGACAAAGAGCCCTATTGCACCAAGGTATACGCCCAGGACAAGTACAAACTCACGGGAACCGACAAGCTCAGCTGGGTCGATAATGCGCTGAAGGAAACGACCGGGCGCACGCGCAACAAGGTGGACGTCGTGGACGATGACGGGGCCAAGGTGCAAGTCCAGGAGCGTTGCTGGTCTATCAACTACACCAGCTGCACGGGCTTGTCGCACGGAGGCAATCCTTTTACCTCGGCACGAGTAGTCAACGAGCATCTGTATAAGAGCCCGTACATCAATCCCAGCGGCACCGAGGATACAAAGTCAGATTACCTCAAACACATTGGCATCATCGCATCCGACTTTGTTGATGCGGCGCTGGCCCGGAGCATCTACCAGCGCAATTACGATACGGAGCACAAGCAGACGGCTTCGTACTATCTCCCGTACTATCTCCCGACCCGCATGCGCATGACGTACGGCGACTCGCTGAGCGATGCCTCATTCCAGGATGGCAAGACCGTTGGCGAGGGTCATTTCCGCCTTGCTGACAGCAGCAACGCGCTCAACGCGACAGCTTCGGGCCATGCGTTTGCCATTGAATACGTGGATGTCGACGCCCTGGGCAACGAGACCGTTACGGGGCTGCAGGGCTCTGTGCCCATCGATATCGATCCACGCGCGCTGACGCCCCATTTTGAGGGACTCGAAGGCCTTAAGGCCGGCGAAGACGTGCGCGCCAAGATTGCGGCATCACTCGAGGGCAAGCTCGAAACCGATGCCTGCACGGCCCAGCTCGAGTTTGTGCACGACGCGGACGGCGCTCCGGGCACGGCAATGGCCGAGGGCGAAACATTTGCCGCAGGAACGTACTGGGTGCGCGTGAACGGTCTCTTGGGCGACGCGGCGCAGAACTACACGCTCGCCAGCGACGGAGCCGCAAGCTTTACCGTAGCGGCCTCGGGCAGTGCAGGCGGCACCGGCAGCGACACGGGTTCCAACGCAGGCGGCGCCGACAAGAACGGCAAGAGCAACAAGAGAGGCCAGGGCAAGAGCTCGGGCGGAAAGCTCGCCAACACGGGCGACGGCTCTGGCGTTGCCGCCGGGCTCGCTGCCGCCGCCGTGGCGACAACGGTCGCAGATGCAGCAATGCTTGCCAGTGACCGCGACAATACCGAGGACGTTAACGAATAGGCAAGCCAGTCTTTTGGGCGCATTAACTCAATCGGGGCGCAGAATACCGTTCTGCGCCCCGATTTTTACCTTGGCCCGAACGCCGCTATCGGCTACATCACCATGTTCAGAGCTTTCACAAATTCCTGGGCCTTCGCACGGCTACTCAGGCTAAAGGCGCAAGCGGTTAACAACCTGTTACGCAGGAAAACGTCGCGACCCTTGATCCTGCTGACCCCCGTGATGTCCTTAAGGTAGACAATCTCGGTGTGCCTGTCGCCAAAAGTGTCCTTCTTGAGCACCTCGATACGATTGGGGTAGATCTTAACGTCTTTAAACCTACCCGAACCTTTGTCCTGGAATAGCAGCGTGTTGTTGTCCATACGCGTCACTCCCGTGGGGTTCGCTAAAACTGTCTCTATTGCCACATTTTAGTCACCGCAAGGCTCCCATGCGAAGGTGCCAGACAGCACAGCAATTCGTGTCCGCGCGAGGCTTTAAACTAGATGCGATAAAGATGCATTCCACAAGAGGAAAGTGGGGCGACAGTGATGGGCGAACTGGTAAACCGCGGGGAATCGACAATCGTGCCAGAAGTTTTTTACAAGCAGGTTTCCTCGATCCTCAACGCCGCTCGCGACAAGGCCTATACCGCCGTTAACTTTGCGATGGTTGAGGCATATTGGGAGATCGGCAAGAGCATTGTTGATGAGCAGGGCGGAGAGGAGCGCGCCAAGTATGGAGAGGCGCTGCTCAAGGCCCTCGCAATCAGGCTTACCAAAGATTTTGGTAAAGGTTTTGAAGCAAGAGAGCTGCGTAAAATGCGTCAGTTCCATCTTGCATTTCCAATTCGGGACTCACTGCGTCCCGAATTGAGCTGGACACATTACCGCAGGTTAATACGCATTCCTGACCCCGAAACTCGAACATGGTACATGAACGAATGCGCCAATTCTCGCTGGAGCACGCGCCAGCTCGAACGCCAGATCAACACCATGTTCCGAGAGCGCCTACTTGCCAGCAAGGACAAGGAGGCCGTCACCCAGGAAATCCAAAAGCGCGCCCCGGCTCGTCGCCCCGAGGATATCATCCGCGACCCATATGTGCTGGAGTTTTTAGGTTTCTCGGACGATACTGCGTTTCGCGAGAGCGATCTAGAGCAGGCGCTCATCACACATCTTCAGAAGTTCCTGCTGGAGCTTGGCCGTGGCTTCGCTTTCGAGGCGCGCCAAAAGCGCATCACCTTTGATGGGCGCCATTTCTATATTGACCTTGTGTTTTACAACTATCTGATGCGCTGTTTCGTGCTCATCGACCTTAAGACCGATGACCTTACGCATCAGGACCTGGGCCAGATGCAAATGTATGTGAACTACTACACGCGTGAGCTCATGAACGAAGGCGACAATCCGCCCATAGGCATCGTGCTCTGCGCGGACAAAAGCGATTCGATCGTCGAGTACACGCTGCCCGAAGACAACGACCAAGTGTTTGCCGCCAAATACCTGCCGTATCTTCCAAGCAAGGAAGAGCTGGCGCGCGAGCTGAGTGCCGAGTACCGCGCCATCAACGAAGCAACTAATGGCGAAACGCAAGGTTAGCAGCACGTTGCGACCGAAACGCCCGCACGCGTGCGAGCCGTCCCGCGCTGCGCTTCCCTACTTCCCAAAGATCGCAGCGAACAATCCCTTGCGCTTGGGTTTTTCTTCTCGGTAGGAACCCTCGGCAGCCGCTGCCACCTGACGTGGCTGCTCGTCGCCTCCACGGCGCACAATTTGGTACAGGAATGGCGATTTGATGTATTTGACCTCGACGGGCGTGGCGTGAACGGTGCTTTCGCCGGACAGATGCAGGCTCGGATTGAGCGGCGCCACAATATGCGTCTCGCGCTTGTCGCTAAACACCACCGCCGCCGCACGGCCCGTCTGGCCGTTCACGGCAATGCGCACCTGCTCGCCATTACGTCCATCCGACGCGGGACGATCGACAAAGTAGACCGGCACCATAACCAGGCCGTCCTTGTGCTTGCGGGCCTTGCGCGCCCAGGTGCGGATGCTCTTTTTATTGAGCCCCAGGAAAGTCTCGGCATCGTTGCCGACAATGTCGAGCGCCAGCTTGTCAATGACCACCTGGTCCTTGGTGGACGCATCGACGGAGACAACGCGGAAGTCGCCTTCCTGCATGGCCGGGTCGAACGACCCAACCTTGGCAAAGTCCCATGGCTCCAGAATGCCCATAAGGCGAACGTCCAGGTAGTTTGCCCTGGGATATGCCCAGTCGAGCACCTCGTAGTACACCAGGGTCTCCTTGCTCAGGCCCTTGCCCGGGAAGGACGCCATCATGCGCAGGTCCGCGAGCGCCATGGGGAAATAGAAGAGCATCATGTCGTTTTGGATCGCGTCTTCCACGTCGTGCCCGGCAAAGGCATCCGGGTACTGGCGCACCAGCTGCAGCGCGTTGGCACGTGCCTGCTGCGGTGAGATTTCGCAGGGAATACTCTGCTCCGGCACATACTCCGCACCCACGCCCATGGTCAGACGTTTGCTAAACGTACCGGGCTTGAGCAGGTCGGCAATGCCGATCTTGTTGCCGCAGGACGGGCACTCAAACACACGCTGCGTTGACTCGCCCTCAAAGGACGCTCCGCAGAAGGGGCAAGGAATGCTCACATGCGTGGCCTCTTGGAACTCCTGCGCCGTGCCGCGATCCTCCCACAGCAGATGTTCCAGGACCGACTGATTGCGCCAGTGCGAATTGAAGAAATACCAGTCCGGGTCCTCCGGGCGCTCGAGTTGCGACACATGCGTGAGCTTGAGCAGTCCATCCACCACCGTCAACGGCGTATGGCGAATGCCCAAAGCGCTCTTGGGCTCTCCGGCGTCCGCCTGCCACGGAATGACCGCACCGCAATAAGCGCACTCAAAGCTGCGCTTAGCTTGGTGCGAGTACATAGGGCCGCCGCAGTTTTGACATTTAATGGCAAACATCTCGTCCATGGAAACGTCCTCCTTTGCACAGGGGCTGTCGACATTAAGTATGTCGAGTAAACAGTCACATGCCCATACCCATGTGGCCCAAAATGGACCACCCAGGCAGACGAGAAGGCTCGCTCGTTAGCACCGGCAGACTATTGCTGCATTTTCTGAGCATCGGTGCACGGCGCCCCCGCGCGAGCTACACTATCCCCTTAAACATGATTGTGAGGACGACCGCTATGCTATTTGTAAATCGGCTGGTACATACGCTTGTTCCCGGCAGCGAGGGCGAGCCGGTCGATACCTCCTGCCGCACCAACGCGGGCTTCGCCGCAAGCCTCATCTGCATTGGCCTCAACATCACCTTGTGCCTGGCCAAGGGCATCGCGGGCCTGCTCGCTGGCTCCGTCTCCCTCATCGCCGACGCTTTCAACAACCTCTCTGATGCCTCGAGCAACATCGTGAGCCTGCTCGGGTTCCGCCTCGCCAGCCGCCCGGCAGACGAAGGCCACCCCTATGGCCACGGCCGCTACGAGTACCTCGCCGGCTTGTTTGTCGCCGTCCTGGTTTGCGCCGTCGGCATCAACCTGATCCTCGAGTCGGTCACCAAGATCATCAAGCCTTCCCCCACCGCTTACACGCTCGTTTCCCTTGCGGCACTGGCTACATCCATGCTCGTTAAGCTCTGGATGGCCGCATTCAACCGCGCGCTGGGCAACCGTATCGATTCCGAAACACTCATTGCCACAGCACAGGACTCCAAAAACGACGTCATCACCTCGGGCTCGGTCTTGGTGGCGGCGCTTATTTCGCAGACGACCGGCTTTGACCTCGATGGCTGGGCAGGCCTGGGTGTGGGCATCTTCATCTGCATCAGCGGCATGGGCCTAGTGCGCGACGCCATCAGCCCGTTGCTGGGGCAAGCGCCCGACCCCAAGCTCGTCCAGGCAATCCGCGACAAGATCATGTCCTATCCGCAGGTCTTGGGCACACACGACCTGATGGTGCACGACTACGGCCCCGGTCGTCAGTTTGCCAGCGCTCACGTGGAGATGCCCGGCGAGGGCGACGCATTTGAGCACCACGAGATCCTGGACACCATCGAGCACGACATCAAGCGCCAGATGGGCATTGACATCACGCTGCACTGCGACCCCATCGCGACAACCGGCGATGATTTGCGCGGCTGGGTCAAGCGCGGCGTTGTGCAGATCGACCCCGCGCTCTCCATCCACGACCTGCACGAGCACGACGGGTTCGTTTCGTTTGACCTGGTGCGCCCCGACGGCTTTGACATATCCGACGAGGAGCTGCTGGAGCTCGTCACGCGCATCGTGCACGAGCGCCGACCCAATGCCTCATGCGTCGTTACGTTTGACTCGGGCTTTAGCTCGCCCGACCGTCCGGCTGAACAGCTGTAGCCCGCTTAACAGCTAGTTTCCCTGCGCGCCCGAGATGCCGTTTTGCAGTGCGTTCCAGGCATCCGTCGCCATGTCGCCCAAGTTCTGCGCGGTGTCGCCCAGGTTTTGTGCCGTATCGCCCAGCTCTTGCGCCTTGTCTCCCAACTCCTGTGCCTTGTTGCTCAAGTCCTCCAGCGTATTGGAGCTCGAGCTGTCGGTACCGCTTTGGCCGTCGGACGAGTTGCCCGAGCTGTTCTTGTGCGTGAGTTGAATTTCGAGGTTGCCGTTGTCGTTATAGTAGGCAGAAGTAACGACCCAGTTGGCATCGACGACGGGCGTTGAGCCATCATCAGTCAGGACCACGGCGTTCGAAAGATCGGCGCCGCGCGACTTGAGGATCTTCTTGGCGTTGGACCAGTACTGCCCCGGGATATCGCTCAGATCGACGGTGCTAGACGAGGCGGACTCGGTTTGCTCGGCAGTGGTATCGGCCGTTGAACTCCCTCGCTTGTTGAGCATGCCCGACACGATGGCAAACATAACCGACAGCGCAAAGAAGATCGCCAGCACAATCAGGATCTTCTTGATCACGCTCGACGAACGCGACGGCTTCTTCACCTCGTCCTCGCCATATTGCGGAATCGACTTGGGGTACTCGTGATACGGCTCGCGTGACTCGTAGCGAGGCTGCGCCGTGCGAGGCATATACGTCGTCTGCTGAGGCTGCGGAATGGGATTCTGCGGCAGGTCATCATAGGGATTCGGTGTCGAGACGACATAAGAATCCTGCGGCGCGTAATCAAACGGGTCCGGAGTTGCGTTGCCATAGGGGCCTTGCGAAGATGCAGCGTAAGAATCCCGCGCTGTGTCGCCATAGCCCATAACCCGGGTTGGCTCGGCAGAAGGCTGCGTCGCGGCGGGGTCGGTATAACCGGGGTTGGGAACAACGCGGGTCGCATCGGCGCTATCGCCAGCCTGCGCGGAGCCGTAGCCGCCCATCACGGTTGTCTTGTCCTGATCCATGCAACGATTCCTTTCCGTCGCGCGTGAGCATCAAGTTATCCATGCATTCTACCCGCGCAAAAGCCCGTGACGGACAGAGCCCGTCCATATCTACAAGACATGCGCGGGCCTAAGGATAAAAAAGCCCCGCCGGGCCTTGGTAGGCACGGCGGGGCGGGCTAGCA
Organism: uncultured Collinsella sp.; assembly: GCA_902388545.1. Taxonomy (GTDB): domain Bacteria; phylum Actinomycetota; class Coriobacteriia; order Coriobacteriales; family Coriobacteriaceae; genus Collinsella. Next base: position 4,156 of record CABMPS010000007.1, on the reverse strand, counting down.
GCTATGGACAGCAGGCTTAGAACAGGCCGGTGATGTTGCCGTCGTTGTCGACGTCGATGTTCTCAGCCGCGGGGACCTTGGGCAGGCCCGGCATGGTCAGAACACTGCCGGTCAGTGCGACCACAAAGTGGGCACCGGCGGAAACCTTGAGCTCACGCACCGTGATGCGGAAGTTCTCGGGAGCGCCCAGGGCCTTGGCGTTGTCGCTAAAGCTGTACTGCGTCTTGGCCACGCACACCGGCAGGTTGCCAAAGCCGTTCTCGCGCAGCTCGGCGAGCTGGCGCTTGGCGGCCGGCGTAAAGTCAACGCCATCGGCGCGGTAGACCTTGGTGGCAATGGCCTCAAGAGCGTCGGCGACATCGGCGCCGTCCTCATAGGCAAACTTGAGCTCGCTCGGCTGCTCAATCAGACGCATGACCTCATCGGCAAGCTCGAGCGCGCCCTCGCCGCCCTTGGCCCAGACCTCGGAAAGCTTAACGTTGACACCGAGCTTCTGACACTCGGACTCGATGAGCGCAAGCTCGGCCTCGGTGTCCGTCGGGAAGCGGTTGATGGCGACTACGCAGGGCAGACCATAAACGTTCTGGATGTTGTCGACGTGACGCAGCAGGTTGGGCATGCCGGCCTTGAGTGCCTCGAGGTTCTCCTCGTTGAGGTCGGCCTTGGCGACGCCACCGTTGTACTTCAGCGCACGAGCGGTCGCGACGACCACGACGGCGCTGGGGCGAACGCCCGTCATACGGCACTTGATGTCGAGGAACTTCTCGGCACCCAGATCGGCACCGAAGCCGGCCTCGGTAATGGCGACATCGCCAAAGCGCATCGCCATACGCGTGGCCATGATAGAGTTGCAGCCGTGGGCAATGTTGGCGAAGGGACCGCCGTGGACAAACGCGGGCGTGCCCTCGAGCGTTTGCACCAGGTTGGGCTTGAGCGCATCCTTAAGCAACGCGGCCATGGCACCCTGGGCCTTAAGGTCGCGGGCACGGACGGGCTCGCCGGCAAAGCTGTAGCCGACGACGATCTCGCCCAGGCGCTCCTTGAGGTCGTTAATGCTCGTAGACAGGCACAGGATTGCCATGACCTCGGAGGCGACGGTGATATCGAAGCCGTCCTCGCGCGGCACGCCCTGGGCCTTACCGCCAATACCGTCGATGACGTGGCGCAGCTGACGGTCGTTCATATCGACGACGCGCTTCCAAGTGATGCGTTTAACGTCGATACCGAGCTGGTTGCCCTGCTGGATGTGGTTATCAAGCATGGCGGCCAGCAGGTTGTTGGCAGCACCGATGGCATGGAAGTCGCCGGTAAAGTGCAGGTTGATATCCTCCATGGGGATGACCTGAGCCCAGCCGCCGCCGGCAGCGCCGCCCTTAACGCCAAAGACGGGGCCGAGCGAAGGCTCGCGCAGGGCCACGGCACTCTTGACGCCGCGTCGGCGCAAGCCATCGGCCAGACCGATGGTCGTGGTGGTCTTACCCTCGCCCGCAGGCGTTGGGTTGATAGCGGTCACGAGGACGAGCTTGGCCTGGTGATCAGTCGGCTCGTTGAGCAGTGAATAGTCGACCTTAGCCTTGTCGAAGCCGTACGGAATCAGGTGCTTAACGTCGACGCCGGCGTTCTTGGCCACCTCGGTAATAGGCAGCGGCGTGACAGAACGTGCGATTTCGATGTCAGTAGGCATGGGCGGTCCTTTCGTTACCGAATGAGAAAAAGACCAATTCAGCATAGCACGGGCGCGCAATAGTAAAACACCCGTAACCGATGAATGGCGATATGTTTATCCAATGCTCAGCGATAGCTTAACAGCCCGCCAAAACAAAGCGCCCTAAATGGTAGGTTCAATCCCCAAGTGCTCAAAGGTGCGAAGCGTTGCCTGGCGGCCCTGGGGCGTGCGAATCATCAAGCCGCACTGCAGCAGATAGGGCTCATAGACATCCTCGAGCGTTCCCGGGTCCTCGCCCACCGCGCTGGCAAGCGTTGTCAGGCCCACGGCACGTCCGGAGAACGTCTTAGCGAGTGTCTCCAAAATGCGAATATCCATCCAGTCCAGACCAAGCTCATCGATCTCGAAGAACTCGAGCGCCTGACGGCAGATATCGAGCTCGATAGGGCCGTTGCCGCGCACCTGTGCGTAATCGCGCACGCGCTTGAGCAGGCGGTTGGCAAGACGTGGCGTGCCGCGCGAACGCGAGCCGATCTCGAGCGCACTGGGGTGGTCGATCGTCACGCCCAGGATGGACGCCGAGCGCGTCACAATCTGCGCGAGTTCTTCGACCGTGTAGTAATCCAGGCGATATGAAATGCCAAAGCGGTCGCGCAGCGGGCCAGTCAACATACCCGAGCGGGTCGTTGCCGCCACCAGCGTAAACTTGGGGATATCCAGGCGAATCGATCGTGCGGCCGGGCCTTTACCGATCACGATATCGAGCGCAAAGTCCTCCATCGCGGGGTACAGGACCTCCTCGACCGAACGGTTGAGGCGGTGGATCTCGTCAATAAACAGCACATCGCCCGGCTGCAAGTTAGTAAGGATGGCCGCCAGGTCGCCCGTACGCGCGATGGCGGGGCCACTCGTGGTCTTGATCTGAGCGCCCAGCTCGTTGGCGATAACGGTGGCCAGCGTGGTCTTGCCCAGGCCCGGAGGACCCGAGAAAATCACGTGGTCGAGCGTCTCCCCACGGCTCTGCGCCGCTTCGATCAACACGCGCAGGCTCTGCTTGATGTGCTCCTGGCCGCAGTAATCGTCCAAGCGCTGGGGGCGCAAAGTGCGGTCGACATCGAGGTCCTCGGCCGTCAGCTCCGAGCCCACCATGCGCTCGCCGTGCGCCATGGATGCCGCCGGCGAGTTGCCGGGCGTCGCCCACAGGTCCTGAGAGTCATCGGCTTCCCACATCACGCATCCATTCCGAGTCGCTTAAGCGCCGCGCCGAGCAGATCCTCGACACGCATATCCTGCCCATCATACCCGCTCAGAGCGACATCGGTCTCCTGCGGGCTAAAGCCCATGGAAAGGAGCGCCGCACGGGCGTCATCGATCGCCGAGGGAGCGGCAGCGGGCACGGGCATCGCAACCTGTCCGGGAATCGCGTCGACCGGCACAAAGCCCTTATCCTTGGCAAAGGTGCTCTTGAGCTCCAGGATCAGACGTTGAGCTGTCTTTTTGCCCACACCGGGCACCTTGGCCATACCCTTGTCGTCCTCGGCCATCACCAGCGAATACAGCTGCCCCACGGTATAGGTGGAAAGAACGGCGAGCGCCAAGCGCGGGCCAACGCCCGAGACGGACACGAGCCGATCGAACATCGTGCGCTCATCCTTTGAGGAAAAACCGAAAAGTGTCATGGCGTCCTCGCGCACCTGCATACGCGTGTAGAGGCGGACCTCGCCGCCGGGCGTCGGCAACGTGGCCGCAGTGCTGCCCGAAATGCCGAGCTCAAAGCCAACGCCCGACACATCGACGACAGCAGAGCTCATCGTGGCCTCGACAAGCGTTCCGTGGAGCTGGGAGATCATCAGTATCCGGTTCCTCTCTGTTGATAGAACTCGCCGCCGGTAAGCGCCCGGGTACGGCTGAGGTTAACGTGGCAGATGGCGCAGGCCAGGGCATCGGCGGCATGGTCGGGATGCGGGTCGTGATCGAGCTGCGTGAGCGTGCGTACCATGTAGGCGACCTGCCGCTTATCTGCGGCACCGGTACCCACCACAGCCTGCTTAATCTGCATAGGCGTATACTCGCCGATCTCGAGCGCGCACTCCGAAAGCGCCACGAGCGCGGCGCCGCGGGCATGCGCCGTAGGGATGGCCGAGCGAACGTTGGCGCCAAAGTAGATGCTCTCGATGGCAGCGGTATCGGGTCGATAACGCTCGACGACACCCTTAAGGTCATGGGCGATATGCGACAGGCGCACCGCGAGCGGACTTCCGGCACTGGTCTCGATGCAGCCATAGGCACGGCAGCGAACCTCGCCACGCCGCTCCTCGATAATCCCCCAACCCGTATGGGCCAAACCGGGGTCAATGCCCAAGATAACCAAGCCAACCTCCCCTCGCCACAAGCACAGCGCAAGACAAGGCCCCGCGCATCATTCACGAACGTCTGTTCTAGAATAACACAACGCTAGCTCCATCAGTCAGCCGAGATCGAATTGTAGGT
>CABMPS010000006.1 GCA_902388545.1 uncultured Collinsella sp. | reverse complement strand
CCCTCCGGATGTGGGAAGTTTGCGCTGCGGGTTACTTGTCGGTGCCCAGCTTGTGCGGCTTGAGAGCGAGCGCATTGACGAGCGCGTCGGTGGCAGACTTGACGGCTGCCGGCTGCGGATCGTTGACGTGATCTTCGGGGTGCACGGGCAGGTCCTTCTTGACGGCATCGTGGATCAAGTTGAGGTACTCAGTCACGCCAGCGGTCGATAGGTGCGTGCCATCGCCATCGAACAGGTCGTTGCGGTTGGCGCTGTATCCGTACCAGTCGATAACGCGCACGTTCTTGTAGCGCGTAGCGGCGTTGGCGATGGCCTGGTTGGTAGAGCCAACCCACGGCTGCGGGCTGCGTGTGTTCACAAACACCACAATACGCTTATCTCCTGCATCGGCCATGATGGCGTCGATCTGATCGTCGGTTACCAAGCCGTTGGTGCCCAGCGCAAAGACCACGATCTTGCCGGCAAGGTTCTGTTGGAGATAGCCCTCAAATGTCGCGCGGCCCGCATCAAACTGGCGGCCCTTTTCGGCATCGATATGGCTGTGCGGGAACACGCCGTCAAAGGAATCAACGGCGCGCAGCGACACGGAGTCACCGATCATAAGCAAATCGTAGGAGCCATCGGGGAAGCCGTCGTTGTCCTTGTCGGTGTCGTCGGCCGCCTGTTGGTCGGCGGGCGCGGTGTTTTTGGCTTCCTTGTTGAGGACTTCGGCGCCCTCACCGCTCAGTGCGGAGGTCTCCGGCACAAAGATCAGGCCGCCCAGTGCAACGACCAACACGACAGCGCAGGTTGCGCAGACAGGGACGTGCGCGCGTGCCCAGTTGGCGGGCGTGGCGGTGCCGTCGCGGAACTCGGATACGGTGCGCTCAAAGGCGCCCTTTCTAAACGGCGTTTCGATAAAGCGATATGAGCATTCGGCCACGGCGACCACCACAAGTACCTGCAAGATGTACTGCCACCACGGTGTATCGTTGATGTTGGCGACCGGGTTCATGAGCAACAGCAGGGGATAGTGCCACAGGTAGATGCTGTACGAGCGCTTGCCAACCCACACGAGCGGCTCGGCGGACAGCGCGCGGGCAACCATTCCCTGGGGCTGCACGCAGGCCGCGATGACCATGAGCGTGAGGACCGAGCACAGCAGCGTGCCGCCGCGATACTGGAACGCGGTGTAGCCGTTGGTGAGCGCGACCATGGCGGCAAGGCCAACCAGACCCACGACGCCCAACACATCGATGGATGTGGGCGAGGACCAAAAGCGCACGAGGGCGCTCGGCTGTGCCGGGGCGGTCTCGGCTGATTCGTCGGCCTTCTCGCTAGGTTTGCCCTCGGCGTTCTTGTCGTGCTTGGCGGCGCCAGCCAGGCGATTGAGCCCCAAACGATGAGCGAGACGCACTGGCGCCAGGTCGCGATCGGGGATAAAGGCCATCCAGGCACCCAGCAGTAGCGAGAACACGCGGGTGTCGGTGCCGTAGTACACGCGGCTGGGGTCGGCGGCAGGGTTGTAAAGCACCATCATGGCGAGGGCAGATACCGCGGCAAGGCCCAGAACCAAGCGGCGCGTGTTGGGCTTGCTCACATGCATGGATACCATGGCAAACAGCAGTGGCGGCCAAATCAGGTAGAACTGTTCCTCGATGGCAAGCGACCAAAAGTGCGTGAGCGGCGAGGGGTCGCCCAGAGCATTGAAGTACGAGACGTTTTGGGCAATCTGCCACCAGTTGTTGAAGAACAGCAACGACGGCAGGATGTCGGGGCGCATCTTGGTGAGCATCACGTGGTTAAAGATGGTGCACAGCGCGCAGGTCACGAACACTACCGTTACCACGGCGGGGACCAGGCGACGGATGCGGCGAATCCAGAAGCTCTTGAGGTCGATGCGGCCGGTCTTAGCGACTTCGTTGAGTAGCAGGCGTGTGATCAGATAGCCCGAAAGCACAAAGAAGATCGTGACGCCAAGCAGGCCGCCCTGAGCCCACGTGAGGTTGAGGTGATAGAGCACCACTGCGACGACGGCAAGCGTGCGCAGGCCGTCAAGGGCAGGGATGTAGCGGGACTTGGGGCGAGCAGGCGTCTGCTCCGCGGCGGGAGTGTTGGCGCGGCCCGCGTTGTTGGCAGAAGCGCGATGGGGGCTCGCGGTGCGTCGCGGCTCGTTGGCACGGCGTTCGCCCTTCACGCGTTCGTGCGGCGCCGGCTCGTTGCCCGTGCGGCGTCGACCGCGCGAGCCCGATTGCGAGAATTGTTCCATAAAACATCATCCAATGACGAGAATAATCAGCACGTATTCATTGTAGCTGCCTGCCCCTGTGAATGCTTGCTGCTGGCGTAAGCTCAAGCGCGCGTCCACATCAAAGTGGACTAAAGTTATAGGGGGTGCGAGAGTGCACAATCGTTGGTCGACGGTGGGCGCAAAGCCTGAAGACGAGGAGGTTTCCATGGCGGATCACAGCATCGTTGCGGTGTTCGGCAGCATGAACATGGACCTTTCGGTGGCGTGCGAGCGCATGCCGCGTGCGGGCGAGACAGTCGGTGGCAGCGGTTTTATCACCAACGCTGGTGGCAAGGGCGCTAACCAGGCCGTCGCTGCTGCGCGCATGGGTGCGCGCACGTGCATGATTGGCGCTGTTGGGCGCGATACCTTTGGCGATGCGCTTGTGGCGGGGCTCCAGGATGCCGGCGTGAGTGTTGAGTTCGTGGCGCTTCGCGATGACGTGGAGACCGGCACCGCGACTATCATTCGCTGCGAGGGCGACAACCGCATCATACTGTCACCGGGCGCCAACCATGCGCTTGCGGGCGCGGACGTTGCCTGCGCGTTGAGGCGTCTGGTGGCCCATGAGCTCGACGGCGACGCCAACGAGATTGCCCCGGCTGCCGGAAGCGTCTTTATCGCCCAGGGCGAATGTGACCTTGTGGCGACGGCCGAGGCGCTTGTTTGCGCTCACGAGCTGGGGTTCTATACGGTCTTTAATCCAGCGCCCGCCTGCGAGCTGCCTGCGGAGGTCTGGCCTGCGGTCGACCTGGTCTGCCCCAACGAGACCGAGTGCCAGGTGCTGACGGGCATTCTGCCCACGGATGATGCGAGTTGCGTCGCCGCGCTCAATGCGCTGCTCGACAAGGGCGCCGGGGCTGCGGTCATCACGCTAGGCGGTGCCGGCTCAGTTGCATTTGGCGATGACGGTGAGCTGCTGCGCATGCCGGCACTTTCGTGCGCGGTGGTCGATACGACGGCCGCGGGCGATACGTTTATTGGTGCGCTTGCGGCGGCTCGCCTGGAGGGCCTGCCGCTCTTTGAATGCATGGCCGCCGGCGCCCGTGCCTCGGCGGTGACGGTGTCGCGTTTGGGCGCGCAGCAGTCGATTCCTACGCGTGCCGAAGTTGGGCGCATGTTTGGTTTAGACGATTAGTACAAGACGGAGAAGCGGAGTAAAACAATGGCAACCAAGAAGCTGATCCTTGATCTGGATATGGGTGTGGACGATGCGATGGCGCTTGCCTATGCCATCGCGAGCCCCGAGGTGGAGCTCGTGGGCATCACCACATGCTTTGGCAACGTGCGCGTCGAGCAGTCGGCGCACAACTGCCTGGCGGTGCTCGACCTGTTGGGCCGTCCCGAGGTGCCGGTGTACCTGGGTGCCGACCGTCCTCTGCAAGCGACTGAGCCCTATACGCCGCCGGCGTCCACCGCGCTCATTCACGGCAAGAACGGCATCGGCGGCGCGAGCGTGCCCGCGTCGCCCTACGAGCCGGTGGGGGCGACCTCGGCCGACGGCAACGCTGCGGTCGATTATCTGATCGATGCCGCGCGCACCTATGGTCCCGATCTGGCCTACGTTGCGACTGGCCCGCTCTCCAACCTAGCGCTCGCCCTGGAGCGCGATGCGGCGGCGATGATGTCCATCGGCCGCGTGGTCGTGATGGGCGGCGCCCTTACCGTGCCCGGTAACGTGAGCGCGGGCGCCGAGGCCAACATGGCGAGCGACCCCGAGGCAGCCGACGCGGTGCTGCGCTCGGGCCGTAAGCTCACCATGGTGGGCCTGGACGTGACGCATCGCGTGGTGCTCACGCGCCGCGACATTGCCGGCTGGACGGGTTCGGGAACCATGGCCGGCTGCGCATTTGCGAGCATGGTCGAGCACTACATTGGTTCGTACGAGATGAACGCGTCCTACCTGGGCGGCTGCGCGCTGCACGATCCGCTGGCGGTTGCCGTGGCGATTGATCCCACGCTCGTGGGTGCGCTCGGCTGTAACCTGCGTGTTGACTTGCTGGGTGAGTATCGCGGCCGCACCATCTGCGATGAGCGCCGCGTGGCAGATCCCGACAAGAGCACACTCGTGGCGCTGACCGTCGATACCCCGCGCTTCCTGTCCGAGTTCAAGGCCCGTATGGCCCGTGTCCTTGGCTAAGTTGTCTTTTTGGGACGGGGCTTTTTTGACTGGTATGATTGGTGCGACCATTCGAACCAGCTAAAAGAGCCCCGTCCCAATTTGACTATCGAGAGGATCTGCCATGGAGCGCATCGCGAGCTTTTCCGTTGACCATCTGCTGCTTGAGCCCGGCGTGTACGTGAGCCGCATCGACCGCGATCCGGCGACCGGCGCCGCCGTCACCACCTTTGACCTACGCCTGACCACGCCCAACAAAGAGCCGGTCATGAACACGGCCGAGTGCCACACCATCGAGCACCTGGGCGCGACGTTCCTCCGCAATCATGCCGAGTGGTCGAGCCGCATTGTCTACTTTGGGCCCATGGGCTGCCGTACGGGCTTTTACCTGGTTGTCTTTGGTGAGCTGACGAGCGAGGAAATCTTGCCGCTCGTGCGCGAACTGTTCGAGTTTGTCGCCGGCTTTGAGGGCGATGTCCCCGGTGCCGCTCCCGAGGAGTGCGGTAACTACCTGGACCAGAACCTTCCCATGGCAAACTGGCTCGCGCGCCGCTACCTCGACCGCGATCTGGCCGATATCGATGAGAAGCACCTGCACTATCAGCAGGCATAAGAGCTTTATCGCCCAAAACGAGCGCATTGGGCGCCTTCGCTTATGCGGGGGCGCCTTTTTGTTGATTGGTCGGGACGAGCGTTCAAAATCGCTCATGTTTGTTCTAGAATGTTCGTATAGTCACATTTACAAACAGGAGTGAACATGCATATCTACTCTGTCAACGATCCCGAGTTCAAATCCTATGGCAACGTTTGGGATAACGTTCCGTCCGTGCTCACGTCGCCCGTGCTCGAGGCGCTCTCTGCCACGCCCATCCCCGAGGGCAGTAAGTACGTAGCAAGTGCGCCGGAGCTCGAGGGCGTCAAGGATGCCGACAAACTGGGCTTTCTCATGTTTGGCGGCCGCCCCTTCCAGCTCGGCTGGTGCAACGGCCACAACACACGCCTCAACTGCCTGGAGTATCACCGCGCCAGCGAGTTTAACCTGGGCGCCCGCGACTTTATCCTGCTCGTGGCGCATCGCTGGGAGATCGAGGACGGCAAGCTCGACACCGCGTGCGTCAAGGCGTTCCGCGTGCCGGCGGGCAAGGTCGTCGAGGTCTTCAACACCACGCTTCACTACACGCCCTGCATGGTCGACGACGGCGGCTTCCAAGTGATGGTTGCGCTGCCGGCGGGTACCAACGGCCCGCGCCCCGAGGCGGCGGCCGACATGCCCGCGGCCGGCGACAGCTACTGCTACTGGAAGGCCGACAAGTGGGTCCTCTGCCACGCCGACAGCCCCAAAGCAGCCGAAGGCGGCTACGTAGGCCTCGTCGGCAAGAACCTCGACATCGCCTGCGACTAGAATCTTCCATCTCGATCTGTAACATCTAGCGGGCTAAATCGTCTCTACCTGTTACAGATCGAGACAAATTGTAGGGGATAGAACGAACAATCTCGATCTGTAACACCAGGCCCGGTTTTGGCTGCCTAACTGTTACAGATCGAGACAAACCGGGCCCAATCCGCCGCAAAGGTGCCTGTCCCCTTTGTGGTGGTTGGCGGTTTGGGCGGGCAGGTATCAAAAAGTGTCAGACGGGGGCGGCTGCCGGGCGTCTGTGCGCGAAAAGAAGTGCCGACCTGCGCCGTTGCCGTTGAGTGGCGCGCTGCTTACGGGGATACTGAAGCCACGACAAACAGCGTGTGAAAGGATCGATGCATGGCTTTCCGTAATGACTTCCTGTGGGGCGGCGCGACGGCTGCCAACCAGTGCGAGGGCGCGTACAACGTTGACGGTCGCGGCCTGGCCAACGTGGATGTGGCGCCGCACGGCCCGGAGCGTTACGCGGTGGTCTCCGGCCAGCGCAAGATGCTCGACTTCGAGGACGGCTATTACTATCCCGCGCAGACCGGCATCGATTTCTACCATCACTACAAGGAGGACATTGCCCTCTTTGCCGAGATGGGCTTTAAGACCTTCCGCGTGAGCCTGGCCTGGACCCGTATCTTCCCCAACGGTGACGAGGCCGAGCCCAACGAGGCCGGCCTGGCCTTTTACGAGGACGTGTTCCGCGAGTGCCAGGCGCACGGCATCGAGCCGCTCGTGACCATCACGCACTTCGACTGCCCCGTCCACCTCATCAAGGAGTACGGCGGCTGGCGCAACCGCAAGCTCATCGACTTCTACAAGAACCTCGCGACCACGATCTTCACCCGCTACAAGGGCCTGGTGAAGTACTGGCTCACCTTCAACGAGATCAACATGATCCTTCACCTGCCGTTTATGGGTGCCGGCCTGGTCTTTGAGGAGGGCGAGAACAAGGAAGCCGTCGAGTACCTGGCCGCCCACAACGAGCTCGTCGCCAGCGCTTGGGCAACCAAGATCGCCCACGAGATCGACCCCGAGGTCAAGATCGGCTGCATGCTCGCCGCGGGCACCTACTATCCCTACAGCTGCCGTCCGGGCGATGTACGCCAGGCTCAGCTTGACAACCAGGACAATTACTTCTTCGTCGACGTCCAGAGCCGCGGTTACTACCCGGCCTATGCCGTCAAGAAACTCGAGCGCCTGGGCATCGATGTGGGCATGACCGACGAGGACCGCGAGGTCCTGGCTGCCAACACCGTCGACTTCATCAGCTTTAGTTACTACAGCACCCGTTGCTCTGCCGGTGCCGACAACCCCGATGTCAAGCGCACCCAGGGCAACGCCTTCGCCGGCGCCAAGAACCCCTACCTGCAGGAGAGCCAGTGGGGCTGGGCCATCGATCCGCTGGGCTTCCGCATCACCCTTAATGACCTGTACGACCGTTATCAGAAGCCGCTGTTTGTGGTTGAGAACGGTCTGGGTGCCAGGGATGTTGTCGAGGAGGATGGTTCTATCAACGACGACTACCGTATCGACTTCCTGCGTCAGCATATTGCCGCGATGCGCGATGCGGTGACCGAGGACGGCGTTGACCTGCTGGGCTACACCACCTGGGGCCCGATCGACCTGGTCTCGGCCGGTACGGGCGAGATGTCCAAGCGCTACGGCTTTATCTATGTGGACCGCGACGACGCCGGCAACGGCACCCTCAAGCGTTCCAAGAAGAAGAGCTTTGACTGGTACAAGAAGGTTATCGCCACCAACGGCGAAGATTTGGCCTAGGCGTTCTCAACAGCAATAGCATCCTAACCAAGGCGCCCGGCGAGCAGCCTATGCCCGTCGGGTGCCTTGTTAAAAGAAGTAAAAACTTGCAATTGCACTACGGCGCGAGCACATCCAGCGGAACAACTTGGACGCCGCGGTCAGTGACATAGGCTTGCGAACCAAACCCGATGATTACGACTTTCGAAACTGGCGGGTTGTTTCCGGCGGCAACCATACGCTTCTCGACAGCAATAAGGCTGTCAGACGCCTCTTCGATTTGGGCGGAGCTGAGCTTGATTTCGACCGGAATCCACGTTCCGCCGGGAGCCGCAATGACCGCATCGACTTCTAGATCGCGAGAATCATGATAGTGATAGAGGCTCATTCCGTTTGCTCGCGCATAAACCCACAAATCATGGAGTGCCAGCGATTCAAAAAGCAGCCCAAGCGTCTTGAAATCTAGCAGCAAGGTCTCCGGAGTCGCCCCGAGCGCAGCGGCCGCCAGCGACGGGTCGGCGAGGTGATGCTTCTTTGAGTCTCTTAAATGCACCGGAGATCTCATTGCAGGGTTCCACGCGGGAATATCGCGAACGAAACTAACCCGAGCGAGAAGGGATATATATGATGCCGCCGTCTGTCTCGACACCTCTCCGCCAAGATCGGCTACGAGCGTTTTGAGTGTCGCCAAAGTGGATTCATTGCGCGCAAGCGATTCGATGACGGCTTTGACCTTTTCGGGATCGCGTCGAGAGCCGTCGACACGAGACAAATCTTCTTCGGCGACTATGCCGATGTAACGTTTCGCCATCGCCGACGCAGCCAGCGCATCGCGACCGACCGCCGCGGGCCATCCGCCACGGACAACGCACTCGGCAATCGAGGCGGAATCCAGCGATCCGAAAGCGCCATTGAACTTTTCGCCAGAAATAATGCCCGACAGCTTAACCGCGCCGCTGGATTTCCCAAGCTCGAAAAGCGTCATGGTATCCATGCGCAATTTAGCGAACCTTCCAGCGCCACTGTGCATCGGCCGTTCGTCGTCTCGCGGCGTCGCCGACCCCGTAAATATGAACTGGCCAGGCTCGCCGCCGCGGTTGTCGCACTCAAACCGCGCCGCGTCCCAAAGTTTCGGAACCTCCTGCCATTCATCGATCAGCCGCGGCACCTCGCCTGCAACGGCAAGCGCCGGGTCCGTCTCGGCACGCAAGCGATTCTCGAAGTTGCGCGACGGATCCATGAGAAGGAGCCTGGACGCCGCACGGGTCCCGGCCGTGGTTGTCTTTCCACACCATTTCGGTCCTTCGATGAGAACGGCACCGAATATCCCTAGCATCTGGTCGAGCTCATTTTCGATAATTCGAGTGTAGTACTTTTTTGGCATATTTTTCACCATTGTTTATCAGCGCGTTTAACCAAATTTACAGTTTACATTTAACCAAATTTCGGTTATCTGATTAACCATATTTACGCAATTCAATTAACGAAACAGATTTAGGAGCCGTTTTTGCGAACGGCTTAAGCTGTGGTGCAGTCATTGACGTTCTAAAAGACTAGTCGAAAGGGACACTCTTTTCATAGCTCCGACACATGCGCCAACATGCCTGAAATCGGCGCGCTACAGATTGCGCCCATCTACTACTTTTACTCCCGCACCCCTGACCATACGCCCCTATTTTCAAAAATCGCACGTTCGCTACCTGCGGTTTTAATATTGAGATTTTCATCGTTGTTCGAGGTAAGCGACCAAAAGTAGTAGATGGCCCCAATTCCTGGCCGAGGGCATCTCGCCGCTCCTCCACGGGAAAATACGATCCGTTTTTCTCCGTCCCCAAGGAATCACGCGAGCAGGTTCTCGATAGGATCTGGGTCGGAGCTGGGGAGATAACGGATTTCCAGCTCTATGCCGAGCGCTTGGAGTTCTTTGAGGGCGGCGACGTCTGCATCGTCAATGGCAACCGCGGGCGTCACAGGACGCTTGCCCTCCCCTGCCTGCATATGGCCGATGCTAATCTTGGTGATCGGCACACCACCCTTAACCAGCGCGAGCGCGTCGGCAGGTGAGGCTACCATGACCAGAATCCATTGACGCGGCGTTGCGGTATGAATGATGTCGATAGCCCTTTGCACCGAGAAAAACCGCGTCCAGACGCCTTCTGGCGCCGCCACCCTCATAGGTGCCCATTGGCGCGAATCCGCCGCGATCTCATCGTTGACGATTAAGACAAGATTGGAACCCACGGCTTCGTTCCACAGCTCAACGTCTTGCCCGTAAATGAAACGGTCATCGATACGCGTGAGAAGGATCTTGGGTTGAGCCATGGCTGCCCCATTCTGTTTGAGACCCATACGAGCGGGACGTCGGCCACCAACTCAACAGCAGGTCAAGTACCAAATGGGCACTGCAGACATCACGCCTCTAATATTAGTGCATTTAAAGTGAGAAAAGCCGTCAGAACACTTGCGCGGATGTGCGATGTCCCGTATCATAGACAGCCGTTGACGCCTCAGTTGCGTCATCACATGGCCGCCAGCGTAGCTCAGTTGGTAGAGCACCGCTCTCGTAAAGCGGGGGTCACCGGTTCGAGCCCGGTCGCTGGCTCCATTACACAAGATAGCCGCCTTCGGGCGGCTTTTTTGTTGCCGATTTTGAGTGCGTGCGCGCCAATCCAAACATCGCCACGTCAACGGCGGCCCACTCGGTGGACTTCGGGTTTAATGCTTAGGGGCGGGGATTTACCAAAGTGAAATCTTAATGAAAAGAAACCCAGCTGCAACAATTGCCATGGTGAGGGCTCGAATTGGCCATATAGATCTAAAATAGTCACGATATACAAATGTCGAGAGACATTGGGGATATAGATGAAAAGAACTAAGGGTTTTCTTTTGTTGGTATTGATGCTGCTCGGACTGTTCTGCCTGAGTGGCCCTTCTTGGGCCGAGGCTGCCTGTCCTGAAGGTGAGCCTTAGCAGTCTTATACGGGCAGCCTGCTGATAACTGCTAAGGAGGGCGATGCCGACTCTCAGTCTGGGGTAAATCCCCTTGCCGCTTTTGAGGGGGACGGCGGAACGGTCAAGCTTGACCATATTGGTAGCGGGATTTTGAGGTGGCAAGTTCTTCCGGACAAAATTGCGAACGATCCCTTCTCTTTTGCTGGAACGATATATCTATACAAGGTTGTGAGCGGAAAGCAATAATACGTCGATTGCTATCCGACAAACGGGCCTGGAATTGCATTCGCCGGCATTTCGGGGCAGATTGATACACATGTACGAAAGGGAACCTATGTGGTGCGTTGGGTTGGAGCTGCTGCAGGCCCGATATGGATTGCGGTCTTGCGCCCCGATGTCCAAATAGGTTTCTCTCTAGACGGGAAGTTGCTCATGGACGCCATATATGACGGGGATGACTGGGTCGATCATTATACTTGGCGCCTGGTCGGCTCGAACGACAATGGGGATGTGGTGTTTGATGGACTATGTCCAAAGCATCTCCATCCTTTTGTCTCGTCGTTAATTGAGAGTTCCGCTCGTGTTGCCCCCTACAGCTCGGCATCGCTTCATGATACGGACGTTTTGAAGACCATAAGGGAATCAATTGACGATGGCACGATGAGCGGCCCGCTGTTTTCTCGGCTTGTGGGGCTAGATGAGATTGGCTCGAAACGACTGCTTGCGGGCGAAAAAGTGGAGCTCACTTATCGGTCGATGATTTCAATCCTGCGGCTAGCCGATGTTCTTCGCAAATAAATGAGGCTTCCCTATTCAAAAACCGAAAACCCCGCCAAACGTGATTCCCCTAGGGAAAGCACGTTTGGCGGGGTCCTAGCGTGATTTCCCTAGGGGAATCACGCCATCAGACGAACGGCTCGGCCGAGCAGTTCGCTACTCCTCCCAGTAAGCATCTGCAAGCAGCTTAAAGCAGATCTTCTTGACCGGCTGTGCACCATCGCCCGGGAACTCGAGCGTGGGCATGTGAGGCTCGCCGGCAACGAACAACGCGAACTTGTCGTCGGCAAGATCGCCGGCGATCGAAGCGTCGGAATCGACCAGATCGTAGTCGTCCTTCTCGTCAAACTCCTGGACCAGCGTCAGGCTACCCATGGCAACCTTAAAGGCCTCGCGACCCTCGACGTCGATCTGCAGATCGTGATAGCGCTGATGCGTCTCATAGTGAGCCTCGGCCTCAGGACGCGTCGTGGGAGCCATGACGTTCGCAAAGACCTTGTCGCCCAGAATCGGATGGCTGCCGACCTCGAGCTGTGCCGGGTCGTTCTCCTCGAGCCAGTCGATCAGCACATCGAGACCCTTGAGCATTCCGCGGTATTCCTCGATATCGCCCAGTGCACCGTAAATCATCTAAATCCCCTCTCGGATCGTTTCTTTGGCGGCTACTCGGCAAACGCGTTACCGACGCTGTTGCCACCCACATACGTCTCGACCAGGCTAAGGTCGGGATTGAACACAACAAAGTCGGCGTCGCGCCCCGGCATAATGC
The DNA here is from genome assembly GCA_902388545.1 of uncultured Collinsella sp. Classification (GTDB taxonomy): domain Bacteria; phylum Actinomycetota; class Coriobacteriia; order Coriobacteriales; family Coriobacteriaceae; genus Collinsella. The sequence goes on along the minus strand of CABMPS010000006.1, from coordinate 14,049 downwards.
TACCGCACTTGTCATCGTCTCTAACCACAAGCAAGTAACCGATGCCGGGGCCGACGCCCAAGCTCTTACAGCTCGGTTACGACAACTCCATTGTAGACCTCGTCCCAACGATCCATAACCAAGTGGCCAGTCATGGGATCCATGGCGTTGAGCTTGCCGCAGGTGTTGGCGGTACGCAGTACCGTCTCGTCATCCGCGCCAGCAGCAATCGCATGTGCGAAGCCGGCGATAGTGGAGTCGCCAGAACCCGTAGCGTTAACGGCAGGAATATCGGGGGTCTTGGCGCGGAACGCACGGCCGTTATGGAAGCCCACGGAACCGGCGGCACCCATGGAAACGACGACCCAGGGGATATCGGAGAAGCGGGCATCAGAGGCGAGCGCGGCGCGGAGCTCGTCCACATCGTCGGTGGTAAAGCTCGTGCCCAGAAGGCCGTTGATCTCGGTCAGGTTAGGCTTAACCAGCTCGGGCTTAACTTCGGACTTAAGGGCGGCCTCAAGCGAAGCACCCGAGGTATCGAGCAGCACCTTGGCGCCGGCGTTCTCGGCAATGCCCGTGATCTTGGCATAGTAGTCTGCCTCGACACCGCGGGGCAGCGAACCCGAAATGGTAACGACAGCGGCCTTGCTCGCAAGCTCGGCGAACTTGGCGGTAAAGGCATCGAGCTCCTCGGGGGCAATCGTCGGGCCGCTCTCGAGTAGCTCGGTCTGGTTGCCGGCGTGGAGGATGTTAAGGCAAATGCGAGTCTCGCCCTTGATGGGTACAAAATCATTCTTAATGCCGTTGGCATCCATGAGCTCGGCCATGTAGGCGCCCATGTGGCCGCCGAGTAGACCGGTTGCCACAACGTCGTCGCCCAGCTGACCCAGTACACGGGCCACGTTGAGACCCTTGCCGCCGGCGGTCTTTTCGGGCGTCACACGGTTAACGTCGTCGATAATGAGCTCATCGAGCTGATAGCGTGTATCGACGGACGGGTTCATCGTAACGGTGAGGATCATTTTTAGCTCCTTATCTCGCAGGCTCCTTGTGCCTCGCGATACGAGTCGACAAAACGGAATTACAGAATCTCAATCGTGAACGAGCGAACGACGGTCTCCTTGGGCTTGGCGACAAGGCAGCCACGCTTATGCTCAAGCACGTCGTCCTCATCGGAGCAGGTCGAAAGGCCGCCCCAAGGCTCAACTGCCACAAAATCACCCTCGGGCTTGCTCCACACAATGAGATATGGGAAGCCCTCAAAGCTCAGGCGAACGCCCTTGTCCTCGCCCTTTTTGGAAAGCGTGACCTGGCGGCTCTCGAGCACGTCAAAGATGGTCTCCGCAAAATCGAAGAGCTCGTGCGACAGGGGCAGCGTCTTTCCCACCATGGGGTTCTTGGAGCGCTTGTCCACGTCAATCAAGCCAGTCGAAGGGACAGCGGTGCAAAGCTCTGCAGCCTCGTCTTTCTCAAAGCGCAACTCGTAGTCCGTATAGGCCTCGCCCTCATCGAGCGGGCACCTAAAGCCGGGATGCCCACCGATAAAGAACGGCATGTCCTCGGTGCCCTCGTTGGCAACCTCATAGGAGACACGCACGGCGGCGTCCTCGAGCGTATAGCGGGCGACGAGCCTAAACGGATACGGATAATCGCTCAGCAGCGCGGCGTTATCCTCCGAAGCCAGGCACATAGCCAACTCGTTCTCGCCTTGGCTCAGCAGCTTCCACTCCTGCTTGCGCGCAAAGCCGTGGCGAGCGAGCTTTACATGATGCCCGGCAAACGTCATGGCACTACCATCGCGCAGGCCTCCGCAAATCGGAAAGCAGACCGGCGCCTGGCCGGACCACACGGCGGGGTCACCCTGCCACAAGTACTCGCGACCTCCGGCCTCAATCGAGGTAAACGAACCACCAGCCGTGGACACCTTAATAGAAATCGAATCGTTGGAGAGAGCGTATTCCATTGCCCATCCTTTCGAACAACTGCTTTTTGCTCGCAAGTACCCGTCTCGGCTCTGACCAATGGACAAACCCGCACGCTCATCGATGCGTCCGGTATCCCGGCCATGTAACGGGGTACCATACAGACATTGATGCAATTACAGCTGAAAGGCCTTCTTATGCGAACCATCATTCTTTATGCCTCACGCCACCACGGCAATACGAAAAAGCTCGTGGACGCCATCGTCGAGGCGCACCCCGAAATCGATACCCTCGACGTGAAAACACTCGGCAAAAACGAGTATCCCAACCTGCACGAATACCATCTGATTGGTGTCGCCACGGGCATCTATTACTCCGAGATCGACAAGGACATGGCACGCGTGCTCACTAACGTGTTGCAGCCGCAGGACAAGGTGTTTGGCCTTATGACCTACGGTGGCAAAAACAAGTGGTACGGCAAGGATATCGATGGCATCTGCCGCATGAGGCAGGCCATCTTTATGGGTGTCTACGGCTGCCCCGGCTTTGATACGTGGGGGCCGTTCAAACTCACCGGCGGTGTCCAAAAGGGGCACCCGACCGCTGAGGAAATTAAGGGTGCCGTCGACTTCTTCGACAAGATCGAAGGCGAGTATGGAGACATCATCGTCGAAGAGTACGCCAAGCGCGAGAAGCGCCTAGCATACGAGAAGGAGCATCCTGCAGGAGGCCTGGTGGCCGGCGTTAAGCGTACGGCAAAGAAAATCGCTAGCAAGCTGTAACTGTAAAGGTGCTTTTGAGCGTTTAACCCGTACGGCGGGTCCGAGCAGATTCGGGCCCGCCGTCTTTTTCTATCGTTACTCGGTAAAGGCGTTGCCGACGCTCTGGCCGCCAACATACGTCTCGACGAGGGTGAGCTCATGGTCGAACACGACAAAGTCGGCGTCGCGACCCGGCATGATGCTGCCGCACTTATCCTCGATGTGCGCGGAGCGTGCCGGCACCTCGGTTGCCATGCGAATGGCGATATCGGCGCTGGCGATGCCCCAGTCGACGATGTTCTTGACGCCCTGGGCAAGCGTGAGCACCGAACCGGCAATGCTCTTGCCATCGGCGAGCCAGCACAGGTTGTCCTTCATGATGACGTCCATGCCGCCGCTGGTGTAGCTGCCCTCGGGCATGCCGCCGCAGCCCAGGCAGTCGGTGATGAGTACCGTGTGCTGCCAGCCCTTGGCCTGCAGCAGCGCCTTGATGGCGGCAGGGTTTACGTGCTTGCCGTCACAGATGATCTCGGCGTAGGTCTCGGACGTGGACATAGCAGCACCCACGACACCGGGCTCACGGTGATGCAGCCCGCGCTGGCCGTTATAGGTATGCGTAAAGCAGCTGGCACCGGCGTTGATGGCGGCGATGCACTCATCGTAGGTGGCGTCGGAGTGACCGATGCTGGTCACCACACCCTTGGCGTTCAGAGCAGCCGCATAAGCAGCGGCACCGTCGCGCTCGGCCGCCATGGCGCTCTTAACGATGCGACCGCCCGCAGCCTCCTGCCACTGATCAAAGACCTCCTCGGAGGGATCGATAAGATAAGCGGGGTTCTGCGCGCCCACGTGCTTCATGGTAAAGAAGGGGCCCTCCAGGTAGATGCCCTGAATGCGAGCACCGCAGAAGTCGGGGCCGCGACCCTCGTCCGCCTGAGCGATGGCGGCGCAGGCGTCCTTGATCTGCTCGACGCCATCGGTGAACGTCGTGGGCAGCCAGCTGGTGGTACCGCGACGGGCGAGCTCGGTCGAGCTGATATCGATGCCCTCGGGATCGTTATCGGTAGTTGAGTGGTTGTAGAAGCCATGGATGTGGGTGTCGACCATGCCCGGTGCGATCCACGATCCCGTGTAATCCTTGATCTCGCAAGAGGGCTCGTCGGCCTGCCAGGCGCCAAAGACGCCATCCTCGACCATAAGATAGCCGCCCAGTTGCGGACCTGCCGGCAAGAAGAACTTGTCAGCCTTAATTGCGTACGTGCTCATATGCACTCCTTGCTTCTAAAGCAGTTGACCGTGGTGATACTTATACCCGGTTCAAGTAAAAACAAAAAGCGCCCGCCCGCCGTCATGAGCGGACGGGCGCCCTTACAGGGGGACGCGATTAAGCGGTGAAGGGGTGAATCGTCACGCCCTTAACCACGCGGTTGACCGTGCCGGTGGGGCTCGGCGTATCGGGCGTGTTGCCCACGCGCACGGAGTTGAGCAGGCTGATAGCCTGAGCAAACATCACGAACGGCAGAGCAAGGTAACCCTCGGGGAGCGCCTCATAGCCCTTAAAGGTGAAGGACTCACCCTCGTAGACAGTAGCGCCATCCTGCTGAACGGCAACGGTGTGCTGAGCGATCTTGTCGCCACCGATCTCGTTGAGGATGTCGATGTCGTACTGACGGGTGTAGGCGTCGTTGTTCACGAATACGAAGACGAGCGTCTTATCGTCGACGAAGGACTTGGGTCCGTGACGATAGCCCATGGAGGTGTCGTAGGAAGTGGCAACCAGGCCATGAGCAAGCTCGAGGATCTTGAGCTGGCTCTCCTGAGCAAGGCCGCCAAAGGAGCCGGAGCCAAGGTAGGTCACGCGGTTGAAGTCGCCAGCGAGGTAGTCGGCAACCTCGGACTCGCGAGCGATGACCTCCTCGCCCATCTTGGCGATGGTCTCGACCCACTCGGCCTTCTGCTCGTCGGAAGCCTCGTCAAAGATGAGGGTAGAGAGCAGGGTCATGCAGGTGTAGGAACCGGTCATGGCGAAGCCCTTGTCGTTGGCGCGCGGGATGAGCAGCGTCAGCGCATTGGGGTCATCAGCGGACTCGACGGCGAGCTTACCCTCGGGAGCGCAGGTGATGTTGAGGAACTTGACGTTGTGGACGAGCTCCTTGGCAACGGCAACGGCGGCAAGGCTCTCGGGGCTGTTGCCAGAGCGGGCAAAGGAAACCACGAGCGTGGGATCCTCGGCGCGCAGGAAGTCGCGCGGTGCGCTCACGATGTCGGTCGTGGCGATGGGCTTAAAGTCGTAGAGATCAGTGTTGCCAGCGTGACGCAGATACGGGGCGCAGGTATCGCCAACGTAGTCGGACGTACCGGCACCGGTGAAGACAACGGACAGACGGCCTTCGCCCATAGCGCGAGCCTCGGCCAGGAAGGCCTCGATGGCCTCCTTGTTCTCGCGATAGATGTTGAGCGTATCACGCCAAAGCTCGGGCTGCTGAGCAATCTCGGCCGTGGTGATCTGGGCGCCGAGCTCGGTGAGCTCCTCGACACTCTTCTCGAACATTTCTAATACCTCTCTCTAGAAGTAATCCTCTGACGTGCAATTATACACTTCGGTTGGTTATCTGGTAGTAACCAGTTAAATACAAACAATCATCATATGGAAACGATGCCAACACTAGTCGCTACGCTGGTGGTAAACCTTGTATTTAAACTGATCGGCACGAGCAACCGAGAGCGTATACTCCACAACCTCGTTTGACTCGTTATACGTAGTCCTAACCAAATCGAGCACAGGCGAGCCCTCGACAATTTCCAAAAGGTGGGCATCGGTGGGACGGGCTATGCTCGCATAGAACTCCTCTTCGGCCACGCGTATCTTTTGCTGAAAGTCTTGCTCAATCACATCGTAAAGCGGCTTACGCTCCAGCAGCGGTCGCTTTAGGGATAGAAATTGACGAACCGGTAGATAGCTGCGTTCGACCATCATGGGCATGTTGTCGGCAGAACGAAGGCGCTTGAGCTTAAAAATGCGATCACCGATACGCAATCCCATATGCTCGGCCAGATTCTTATCGGCCTCCATCTCGCAAAACTCGAGAATCGTGGTCTCAGGGACACGACCCATCGCGCGCATCTGCTCGGTAAAGCTGTAGGACTGCATAAGATTGGTTGCCTTTGCCGAACGGTCGGTCACAAAGGTACCGCGACCGTGCTGCCGAACCACCAGTCCTAAACGCTCCAGTTCCTGCAGAGCCAGGCGTACCGTAGTGCGCGAGAGACCATAGCGCTCCGAAAGTTCGCGCTCGGAAGGAATCATGTCACCGGCGCGATATTCATGGTCAATCTTTTCGGTCAGAATATCGACCAGCTGATCGTACAGCGGTTGCTTACGCGCTCCGATCGCCATCCTATCCTCCCTTTTGCTCGAATTCGGCTAACCACCTAGGGTGTTATGCATTATCTGTCTGCCACACCCGAATCAACAAGAAAACAAAAGCCGCGCGCTCTTTCGAGCACGCGGCTTTTAACATACACATGGCTTAAGGGGTCGGGGTGTGAGCCGCGTAGGGACACACCCCTCAAGCTAGAGCCTTACCAGATGCTCGGCCAGAGACCAAGCGGGCCAGCGCCCAGGATGCCCAGGACGAAGAGCAGCAGAATGCCCTTGGTCGGGGTCCAGCTGTGCTTAGCGAACATGTAGTAAAGCAGCAGCGTAAGCATAAGCGGAACGAGCTTCGGGACGATGGTGTTGAGGGTGTCGGCAACAGAGAAGTTGACCGGATCCTCGGTGACGGTAGCGTAGGTCACGGACTCCATGCCGTTGCCCAGATCGGCGACGCCGCACTTGACCTCGTTGCCGTCGGCATCGACGGCGGTGAGGGCGTTGCCGTCCTCATCGGTCATGGCGATGGTACCGGCCTCAGCGGTCTCGGTATCGATGCCCTCCATACCGGTGAAGTTCTCGGCCTCCTTCTCGGAGACGATCACGGTAGTAGGGGCAAGGCCACGGGTGGTGCCGTTGGGGATCTGGAGGTTGATCTGGGTGCCACCCATGGTGACGACCAGGCAACCGACGACGAAGACGCCCATGATGGAAGCGGCACGCGTGAAGGCCTGCATGTTGGCGGTCAGAGCGTCAATAGCGCTGGTGCCAAGCTTGTAGGACCAGTTCATGAGCCAGAAGCGCAGTGCGAACTGGACGACGTTGAAGATCACCAGGAAGATGATCGGCGCAGCGGCGTTGCCGTTGATGGCCATGTTGGAGGTGATGCCGGCCGTGATAGGCACGAGCGTCAGCCAGAACAGGGCGTCACCGATACCACCGAGCGGGCCCATTGCGGCGACGCGGACGGCGCGAATCGTGGGGATGTCAACCTTGTTCTGCTCGAGCGAAAGCACGATGCCCATAACAAAGGTGACGAGGAACGGGTGAGTGTTGAAGAACTCCAGGTTGTGGCTCATGGAAGCCGCGAGGTCGTTCTTGTTGGTGTGGATCTTCTCCAGACCGGGGATGATGGAGTAGAGCCAACCAGCGGCCTGCATACGCTCGTAGTTGAACGAGGCCTGCAGGAAGCAGGAACGCCAAGCCATCTTGTTGAGGGTCTTCTGGTCGAGCTGCGGAGCAGGAGTGAGATCCTCGTAGTGCTCCGGGATCACATACTCATTAGATGCCATCTTCGAAGTCACCTCCGTCAGAAACAGCTGCACCCTTCAGCTCGGTCTGCTGCTGGAAGTCCCAGAAAGCGATGCCGAAGCCGATGAGAGCGAGGATGAGCAGAGCAGGGGTTGCCAGCGAATCGTTGGCAACGGTGATGAGCGCGAGGCCAAAGCCCATGAGGAAGAAGCCCCACATATCGCGGTTCATCATAACCTTGAGCAGGACGGCGAAGCCGACGAAGCGCATCATGCCGCCTGCAGCGGAAAGACCGGTCTGCAGCCAAGTCGGGATGGCGGAAGCGATGGTCTGACCGATGGTGGCGCCAGCGATGAAGAACAGGGTGACGACGACGGCGAAGATCAGGCCGAGCAGAGCCATGGCGAAGTAGTTCAGACGCTCGATACCCTTGGTGTCAGCGTTGTGAGCCATGTTGTCCGCAGAGGACATGAGCGGCGACATAAGCGTGAAGACCAGGGTAACGCCGAGCTGACCAAGCAGAGCGAACGGAATGGCAAGGCCGACTGCCGCGTTGGGCTCGAGGCCCGTAGCGATAGCGAGAATGGCTGCCATGATGCCGCCGATGACGGCGTTAGGCGGCTGAGCGCCTCCGATCGGCATGTTGCCGATCGTCATGAGCTGATAAGTACCACCCACGAGAAGACCGGTGTTGAGGTCGCCAAGGATAAGACCGATGACGGCGCCGGTGACGATGGGCTGATAGAGAGACTCGAGGAAGTTGAACTGGTCGATTGCCGCGACGAACGTGACGATGAAGACCAGAGCGACCTGGATGATCGAGTATTCCATCTTGCTCCTCCTTTCAAAATGTATGTACGCACTTTGGATTTCACGTACAGAGTGTCAGGGTTTCACTCCTGACAACGTGGATCACGAAGACTACGAGAAGAGCTTGCTCGTGTCCTCAACAGGCGTGCTCGGAACGCGCCTGATCTCCAACTCCACCCCCAATTCCTGCAGCTCTTTAAACGCAGCGACATCCTCGTCGTTAACTGCGACGGAGGTGGCGACTTGGCGCTTTCCTTCCGACATGTGCATGTTGCCGATGTTTACCTTCTTTATAGGCACACCGCCCTTGACGAGCGTAAGCACGTCTTCCGGTGTTTCGGCCACGATGAAGATCTTCTGGCGCGGGCTCGCCTTGCCGATGACGTCGATGGTCTTCTGCAGGGAGAAGAAACGCGTAGCGACGCCGGCGGGAGCGGCCATCTTCATGAGGTTCTGGCGCATGGTGTTGGTCGACACATCGTCGTTGGCGACGAGGATAAGGTTGGAGCCCAGGGTGGAGTTCCACTGGGTAGCGACCTGACCATGAACCAGTCGGTTATCGATGCGGGTAAGAAGAATGTTGGGTTCTGCCATGTTGATCAGCTTCCTTTCGTTATTTGCTGACGACAGTTACTTGATCTCCTGAATCGCGTAACGCGAAACATCTACAACGGCGCCGGATCGGACTTTGATCTGGACCTTCTCGCCTTCGATGCCTTTGACGGTTCCGTAGATACCGCCGGCGAAAAGAACCTCCTGACCCGGCTTGAGCTCCGTGTGCAGCTCCTTGAAGTACTTCTGCTTCTTCTTCATGTTGATTTGCGACCAGATGGTGTAAATCAAGCCCATGATGACAAGCAGGCCTAAAAGGGCGACCGAGGAGCTCAGGACGCTGGCTCCGAAATCGGCCATTAGATGCCGTCCTCGTCGCCGAAGACGTCCTCCTCGTCGGAGCCGGCAACGGATGCGACCGTCTGGGCGGTGATGCCCGTCTGGCCAACGGTCACGGCCTGCTCGCCAAGCTCGGCGAGCGTGGCGTTACCGCGGAGGAACAGAAGCTCAATAACCATGGGAAGGTTGGTGCCGGTCAGGACCTCGACATTGTCGACATCCTGGGCGATCATCATCGACTGGTTGAACGGGGTACCACCAAGCAGGTCGGTAAAGACGAGCACGCCATCGCACTCCTCGCGCATGGCGGTAATAGCGGCGCGGAGATCCTCACCGTAGGAAGCAGCCTGGTCGCCCTCGAAAGGAACAACGGTAAAAGCGGGCTGGTCACCAGCGACCATAGCGATAGCGCTTGCAAGGCCGGGTGCGAACTGTCCATGACCGGTAAGAATAAAGCCAACCATTCAAATTTCCCTTCCGAAGGTGTGTACAATCTGAGTCCGATGTTTTCGGAAGCCAGCGGGCGGACGCCCTTAAAGCTTCTTGGAAAGCGTTCTTTGAAGACCAGTGGTCTCTCAACTGGTAGTAACCACGTGACGTGTTGTTGTCACTATATCATCACAGAAGAGGTCGCTTTCGCTGATTCACGCAGTAAAACGTTTTTGCACCGCTCACGGCGATAAATCGACCGTTTACCGCTCGTTAACACTTCTACCTGCGGTTTTGAAACCGTTTCGAAATACTTTGACGAAAGATCGGAACCTTTTCTGTGTCTAAACAACGCAGGGTGGCCAAAAAAGGCATGTAGAAAAAATGCAGGTCATTGTGAAGATTTGTGAATTGGTCTTTTTGACTTAATACCAGTTAGAACCAGTTTAGAAATTATCGGTGAACGGTAGTTTTCGACCGCTCAGCGGTTATTTCCAATCGTTTGCAGCTCCTTTTCCATATGAATTAGGGAGACCCGATGAAGCACTTGCGCGGTTGCGGGAAGTTTTGGCATTTGTCCTCATCCCCCGCGCGCTAAGCTCCGGCATCCAAAATGAGCTAATAGCTCACGCTAATCGTTTTCAATCATTACTTACTCAGTATCCGTAATTATTTATCGTTTATCATTAATTATGATATATGATACAAGTATCATCCAAGAGATTGGTTGGAGGGGCTATGATCCGCTGGAACGCATCCACATCGAATGAAACCATCAGCCGCGAACAGACGATAGCTAAACTGAAGAAGCTCGCTCGCATCTGCAAATGGGCCACAATCTGCATTACCACAGCGCTCGCTCTGGGACTCCTCGCAGTCATTATGATTGACCTTCTACTCATATTGCCTGGCCTCTCCCAAGGGTCGTGTCTCCAATCCGTAGAACTTCAAGCCGGCGAAGGACCGTGCCTTGCTATCGTCGGTACCGATGCGCAGGCCCCACTTATGCTCGTTGCACACGATGGTCACACTGCCATAGGGAGCCTCTTGATGACATGCCTCGCGCTTACCATCGCGCTAAGCGTGCGCAGGCTTTTCTTCAACATTGAAAAGGAAGGCAGGCCCTTTGACCTTGAATGCAGCCATACGCTTCGTCGAGTAGGACATTTATTCCTTATCGGCGGCGTTGCCGTGAGGCTTCTTGGTGCCGTAATCACGGGAATGATACTCTCAGGATTTGGCGGCAGCTTTACGGATGCGTTCGTCGGCCAGCTATTCGACCCTTCCATGCTCTTTGCAGGCCTGATTATTTGCCTGATAGCCAGCGTCTTCCGCTACGGGTATATCCTGCAAAAACAAGATGACGAGTTGCTCTAGGGGGAATCCATGATTATTCTGCGGCTTGACCGCATGCTCGCCGAACGCAAGATCTCATCCAAAGAGCTTGCGGAACGTGTGGGCATCTCCCAGGTCAATATGTCACGCATTAAGACGGGCAAGGTTTCTGCCATACGTTTTTCAACTCTTGACGCGATATGCCGGGCACTCGACTGCCAACCGGGCGATGTACTGGAATATATATCCGACGATGAAGCCGATAGCCTTTTTGGACTTAAAGATTAATTGAGATTATTTAACCACCGGTACCTCCGACGCAATAAGCCCGCTAGAACGGATATCGTTCTAGCGGGCTTATTCAGATAGTTCGGCTACGCGATCGGTAAGCTCAGGCAGATCTTACGCAAACAGGCCGTAAATGCTGATGTTGGCCTTGGCGTAGAGGCCGTTAGCATACTCGGTCCACTTGGAGCTGGCGCTTGAGGCCTGCGAAGAGTACTGCTGGTAGGCGGTGTAATAGGCGGTCATGGCCTGCTTATAGGTTGCGCTATCGGCAGTAAAGGCATCGTCGGCGAACGCCTTAGCGTAGGTGCTGTCGGCGTCCTTCCAAGTACCCTTCTCGCTATCCCACTCGTCGCCGGCAAGGTTGATGATGTAGTCGGCGTAGTCCTTGCTCGCGGTCTCCTCGTTGCCGTCAGCAGGCTCGGTCGGGGCGGTTGGCATGCTTGCGGAACTGTCGCCGACCTTCTTCTTGTAGAGCTTCTGCAGCGTCGCGGACTGGCGGACAATCTGCTTGGCCTGGTCCTTGGACACCCCGTACTGCGTGGCCATGGTCTTGTAGTCGGAGGTGCCGATGGAATCCTCGGCGTACTGCTTCATTTCCTTGGAAGAAACGGTAATGCCCTCGTCCTCGGCAGCGTCCAGCAGGATCTTGTTGCGCACGTAGGACAGGATAACGTCGGCAGACGGAGCGGTGTAGTTGCCATCGCTATCCTTGACGGTGTCGAGGCTGTACTGGCTCTCGATAGCCTCGCGCGCGGTGATATCGCTCTTCTTGCCGTTGTAGCTATAGCTTGCCACGGTCGAATCGAGCTGGTCCTCGGTGAGGGTCGACGAGCCGACACCCTTGCCGCCAAAGCCGCCATTGCCAATAAAGAAGCCGACCACCGCAGCAATCACGATGGCGACCACAAAGGCGGCAATCATCGTCTTCTTGTGCTTGGATGCATGGTCGTCCGCATCGGAGTCGTCCTCATCTTGGGCCTCGGGCATCAAATTCTCGTCAGCGGCATCCGCGGCAATCTGAGCCTCCAGACGGGCGTCCTCCTCCTCGGCCGTCGTACCGGCAGCAATATGCTCGGCAGACGTGCCGGCGACCAGATCGATCTTCTCGTCCTCGTCACCGTCGGGGCCTTCGCCGCGCTCGATGATCTGGATGCCGTCGATCTCGTCCTTCTCGTCCTTCTTTTGAATCAGACCCATATCAGTTACTCCTTGTTAGGAAACATAGTCCTCAATAGAATACGCCCGACAGAGTGCCGGGCGTATTGATTCTTAGGTTATACGCAAACACTTAAGTACTATTTAGGCATTTGCAGCCTGCATGTCTTAGGCCAGGTGCGCGATAACGGCATCGGCAAAGGCCTGCGTGCCCACGGCCCCCTCGACGGAGCCGGTCTGGGCACGACGCACGTCACCGGTAACCTGCTCGCCCTCGTCGAGCGTGGCAGACACGGCGGCACGGATGCGATTGGCAGCGTCGTTCTCGCCCAGGTGATCGAGCATCATCGCAGCAGAGAGAATCTCGGCCGTGGGGTTGGCGATATCCTGGCCAGCGATATCGGGCGCAGAGCCGTGCGTTGCCTCGAAGATGGCGCACTCGGCACCGATGTTGGAGCCGGGGGCCATGCCTAAGCCGCCTACCAGACCGGCGCACAGGTCGCTCACGATGTCGCCGTACAGGTTGGGCAGCACCAGGACATCGAAGTCGTTGGGGTTCTGGACCAGGCCCATGCAGGTAGCGTCAACGATCTTGTCGTTGAACTCGATATCGGGATAGTTGGCGGCCACCTCGCGCGCCACGCGCAGGAACAGGCCGTCGGTCGCCTTCATGATGTTGGCCTTATGCACGGCCGTCACCTTTTTGCGGCCGCAGCGGCGGGCGTACTCAAAGGCGTACTCCACAATACGGCGGCTCTTGGCGATGGAGATGGGCTTAATTGAAATGGCGGAATCGGCGGCAAAGGTCTTCTGGCCCGAGCGCTCAACGAGCTGCGAGAGCTCCTCGACCTCGGCAGTGCCCTCATCGAACTCGATGCCGGCGTAGAGGTCCTCGGTGTTCTCGCGCACGATGACCAGGTCGACGTCGCGGAAGCGCGAGCCGTCGCCCGGCTGCGACAGGCAGGGGCGCACGCAGGCGTACAGGTCAAAATGCTTGCGCAGGGCGACGTTAACGCTGCGGAAACCCGTGCCGACCGGCGTGGTGATGGGACCCTTGATGGCAACCTTGGTCTCGGCGACCGCGTCGAGCACGTGCTGGGGCAGCGGCGTGCCAAACTCGTCCATGACGCTGGCACCGGCCTCCTGGACGTTCCAATTGATCTGGACACCGGCGGCCTCGACCACGCGGCGCATGGCCCGCGTAATCTCGGGACCGATACCGTCACCGGGAATCAGGACTACATCGTGCGCCATAATCTGTTACTCCTCGTTTTCGGCGTCGTCAGATTTTTTAACGCTAGCACGCTTCTTCTTTTTGGAGAGATCCAAGTCAAAGCGTTTAACAAGCATTTCGCAAATCTCGCTCGAACGGGCTTTGAGATAGCTACCCTTGCCGTTCTCGGCATCGAACTTAAGGCGCAGCGCGAGCTTCTCGGCGACCTCGGCGTCAATCTCGCCCTGGCCAAACTCGTACAGGCACCCGAGCATATCGCGATACTCAAGGTCGCCGTGGTAGCACTGGATGGCCTCGTCCAGGATGGGCCAAGCCTCGCGCGAACGCTCGACACTCGTGGCGCCCCACACGCACAGCAGGCGGAAGGCGGCATAGCGCAGCGTGGAGGAAATCTCGTCGAACAGCGCGGTCTCGGCGCCCTCAAAGGCGTCCTCCATCTGCTCGGGGCAGGTGGTGGCGAGCGCCGCCAGGGCATCGAGCGCCTCCCAGCGGGTCTGTGCCTCGGGGCGGTCGAGCGCCTCGATCAGCGCTGGCACGCAGGGCACGACGCGCTGCGGATCGCGCTCGGCAACCACGAGAGCGTGCTTCATAACGGTGCTGTCGACGACGTGATAAAAATCC